>JAICYA010000023.1 GCA_025934455.1 Rudaea sp. | reverse complement strand
TGCCTGCGCCCAAGATGGTGATATTCATGAATGTCTCCCGGTTTGTTGGTTTTGTCCCGCCGAGCGGGTTCGGAGCACAATTTATTGGATCTATATGTATTGATAAATATCAATCTAGTAGACTAATTGTCTCAAATAACGAGATAATCTCATGGACAAGTTTCAGGAAATGACCAGTTTCGTGGCAGTTGTGGAGGCCGGGAGCTTCGTTCGAGCGGCTGAATCCACGGGTTTGTCCAACGCAGCAGTTTCGCGCCATGTCGCCGATCTCGAACTGCGCCTCGGTGCGCGCCTTTTGCATCGGACCACGCGGCGCCTTTCCCTAACCGATGACGGCCGCGTCTTCTACGCGCATGCGAAGGAGTTATTGGGCGCGCTCGACGAAGCGGAATCGGAGATCAGTGCTCGCCGCGGCGAGCCGAGCGGCACGTTGCGGATCAACGCGCCGCTTACATTCGGCATTCTCCATCTTGCCCCGCTGTGGGGACGTTTCATCGCCGCCAATCCGAAAGTTGCCCTCGATATCAGCCTTTCCGACCGCGTCGTGGACCTCGCCGAAGAGGGATACGACGTTGCCGTGCGCATAACGAACATGGCCAACTCGGCCCTGATCGGCCGCAAACTGGCTGATACCCGGATGATGCTTTGCGCTTCGCCAACATACCTCAAGCGTCGCGGCACGCCGCGGCAGCCCAGTGATCTGGCACAGCACCAGATAATTTCCTACAGCTACTGGTCGGGAGGTGACCAGTGGGAATTCGTCGGGCCTGACGGTGCGCGGTCCGTCCGCGTCAGCGCCTGCATTCACACCAACAACGGCGACACCTGTCGCGCGGCGGCTTTGGATCATCAGGGTGTGATTTTGCAGCCGGACTTTCTTGTGGGCAGGGACCTGCACAGTGGAGCCTTGGTGGAACTCATGCCGCAGTTTCGTGCTGCCGAAATCGGCATCCACGCGCTGTATCTGTCGCGCAAGCATCTCTCGATCAAAGTGCGACGGCTCGTCGACTTTCTCGCGGCAGCATTCAAGCAGCCGCCATGGAACAGAACCAAACCAGATGGAGCGCCGTTGAGAGCCCGGCGTTTGCCAGCGAAGATGCAAAAAAACGAAAGATAGGAACGTGTTCCGTCAAGGTTCCAACACCACGTTGATGGAACGGAAACGGATGCGCGCAAGTCGTTTCCTACCGGATCGCCGAGGTTCGCTCATGGCGCTGCTCCCGTGTCTGCGGTGAGAGCCAATCCCATCCGAGTGAGCGCGGCCTTGAACCGTGGATCGCCACGAACGGGATCAAACGCGGGCTGCCAGACATTGTCCTGACCGAACATGATGTCGTGTTCGATGCGCTGCAAGGCAGCAAGCGCATCGTCGTGCGCATCAAGCAGCATCAGCCATTTGATCCGCGCAGGCTCGGTCAAGCGCTGGTGCGGATCGTCGGTCGCAGCAAGCACGGCGCGCACGGCGTCGGCGCGTTTTGCCGGATCGGCGACGGCGTCCACCAGTTGCAGGTAGATGTTCGGACTCTCGCCCGTCAGTTTTGCGCCGGCCTCGAATCGGATTTTCGCGTCCGGGAAGTCTCGGCGCAGAACAGCCACGTCGGCAGCGAGATACTGGCCCAGTGCGTAATCGGGATGCCCTTCGATCATGCTCCGCGTCTGGGCGTCGGCGTCGCCAAACCTGTGCAATGCAGTAAGCACGTTGATGCGCGTAACGGCGATGATTCCCGACAGGGGATCGAGCTTCTGCGCGCGCTCGATCTCCGCCAGCGAAGCTGGCAAGCGTCCTTCCGCCAACAGGAACTGACCATACTGATCGGCCACTTCCGCATCCCCGGGCGCAAGCTTTACCGCACGCTGGAAGGCTGAGTCCGCCTCCGCCCATTTCCACTGTATCCGGTACAACATCCCCAGTGCCGCATGTGCTGCAGCCGTGTCCGGGTCGAGCGCCAGCGCCCGCCGTGCGGCTGCTTCGCCGGCCGGGAATGCCGTGTCCTGCGATTCCAGGAAATAGTGCGGCAGCAACATCTGCGTCTCCGCCAGCGCCGCCCATGCCTGTGCGTAATCCGGATCGAGCGCGACAGCCTGCTGGAAATCGGCGGCCGCATCTCGCAACTTCGGTCCGCGTGCGGCAATCAGGGGCAGGCCACGCAGGTACAACTCGTGCGCCGCAGTGTTGTTCGTGCCACCGGACACAAGCGGCTGCCCACCTCCGCCAGTCAGCTGCACGCGCAACTGGGTCGCGATTGACTTCGAGATGTCGTCCTCGACAGCAAACACGTTGTCGAGCTTGCGGTCGTACTTCTGCGACCACAGCTGCAAACCGGACTGAGCATCGACCAACTGCACGTTGATACGCACCTGGTCGCCGGCCTTCTGCACGCCGCCTTCAAGGATGTTCGCAACGCCCAAGGTCAGCCCAGCCTTGCGCAGGTCCTGTTTGCCGCTTCTGAACTGGAACGCGGAGCTCCGCGCGGCGACCTTAAGGTTCGGGATTTTCGCAAGTGCATCGAGGATCTCTTCGGTAATGCCGTCGCTGAAATACGCATTGCCCTTGTCGTCGCTGAGGTTCTCGAACGGCAGCACGGCGATGGACTTGCCGGGCGTTTGCACGGCGACCGCAGCTGGTTCCCTGTGTGGCACGAACCGATCGGCAAGCAGCAGCACGACCGCGAGCGAAAGCACCGTAATGATCCAGCGATCGAGCTTCTTGCCGGTCTCGCGCGCAATCGACGCATCCTGAGACACCTCGCTCTCGAGCTGGATGCCCTGCGGTGTCCACTCGTAAAACCACGAGAACGCCATTGCGAACGGAAATCCGATCAGCGCCGCGACGATGATCCAACGTTGCGTGGCCGGCGGCAGGTCGAACACCGGGCCGACCTGGGTCACGATCTGCACCAGCAACCACGCGCTGGCTGCGTAGAACGTCGCCGCGCGCAGCACGTTGCGGCGCTTCAGCTCGGTGAACAGGCCGCGCTTCATGCTTATTTCGACCCCGTGTTGCCGGTTTACCGGCGGAACGCAGTTTCAGCAAATCCTTCGGTTAGCGCAAGTTCGCTCTTCTCAACGTCTGCTTGGTGAATGCAAACCGCCGCAAACAATGGATGCTTGCCGCAGATCAAAGCCGTGGCGCGACGCAGGCCATAGGCTATGAATCCCGCCGACCGAAATCCGCCATGCCCGACGCCGCCTCGCGCTCTCTCGCCGCACGCCTGATGCCCTTGCTCGACCTCACCCGCCTCGGTGAAGACGACACGCCGGAGCAGATCGCGGCGCTGTGCGCGCGGGCACGCTGCGGCGTGCCGCCCGCCGCGGTGTGCGTGTATCCCGAGCATGCGACCACGGCGCGTCGCGCGCTCGCCGGCGCGGCGGTGAAGGTCGCCAGCGTGGTGAATTTCCCGGACGGCGCCAGCGACGCGACGCGGGTGGAGCGCGAAACCCGTCGCGCCATCGCCGCCGGCGCCGACGAAATCGACCTGGTCCTGCCGTGGGCGGCGTTGTGCCGCGGCGACGTCGCCGCGGCGCGTGCCGTGGTGGATGCGGCGCGGCGGGCCTGCGGAACGGCGCACGCACTCAAGCTCATCCTGGAAACCGGCGAACTAGGCACGCCCGCGCGGATACGTGCGGCGGCGGAACTGGGCATCGCGGCGGGCGTGGACTTCCTCAAGACCTCGACCGGCAAGGTGGCGGTCAACGCCACGCCGGAAGCGGCCGCGATCCTGCTCGACGTCATCGCCGCCCACGGCGGGCATTGCGGCTTCAAGGCCGCCGGCGGCATCCGCCACGCTGCCGATGCGGCGGTCTATCTGCAACTGGCGCGCGCGCGCCTCGGCGATGACTGGATCACGCCGGCGCATTTTCGCATCGGCGCCAGCGCGCTGTACGACGAACTGGCCGCGTCGCTCGCAGGTGCGGCATGAGCACGCCGCACATCGATGCCGAACCCGGCGCATTTGCCGACACCGTCCTGCTGCCAGGCGATCCGCTGCGCGCGCGTCACATCGCCCGCAATCTGCTCGACGCCGCGGTCGAGGTCACCGCGCGCCGCAACATGCTCGGCTACACCGGCAGCTACCGCGGCCGCCGCGTCTCGGTGATGGGCAGCGGCATGGGCATTCCGTCCTGCGCGATCTACGCGACCGAACTGGTACGCGTGTACGGCGTCCGCCGCATCATCCGTGTCGGCACCTGCGGCGGCGTCGGCGACGTCGCGTTGGGCGACGTGCTGCTGGCGCCGTCGGCGAGCACTGATTCGCACTTCAATCGCCTGGCCTTCGGCGGGATGGACCTTGCAGCCTGCGCCGACTTCGCGCTGTTGCGCGGCGCCGTGGAAACCGCCGCGCGGATCGGCATCGCCGCGCGCGTGGCACCGGTGTTCAGCACCGACAGTTTCTACGCCGGGATGCCGGGGCTTGTGGAACTCCTGCGCCGCCACCGCATCAGCGGCGTGGAGATGGAAGCGGCGGGGCTGTACGGCCTGGCCCTGCGCGAGGGCGCACAGGCGCTGGCGATCCTTGCCGTCAGCGATCACCTCGAACACGACACGCACCTGCCGGCGGCCGACCGCGAGCACGGGCTCGACCGCATGGCCGAACTGGCGCTGGAATGTGCCTGCGCCATCCCCGTTTGACGTTTTACACCATGTTTTTCCGGTGGATTCGAGTGGCCGTCGGAGCCGGATGCGACACGCCTGAAAAGGGCTATGCGTCGGCGTCGGCCAGGAACGCGTCGATCGCCGCGCGCGCGGCGGGCTCGTTCAAGGTTGGCGCGTGGCCGCGGCCGGGAACCGTCACGGCGCGCAGCGTGGGCAATCGCGCTTGCATTTTCGCGACGATCGCTTCGCTGAGCAGGTCGGAGCGTTCGCCACGCAACACCAGCGACGGCTTCGTGCCAAGGCTGTCGAACAGCGGCCACAGGTCGGGCGTGGCCGAACCGGTCTTCAGGCCGATCGCGATATCCGCATCGTAGTCGAACCGGATCGCGCCATCGACGTCGCGGATGCAGCTGGCGCGCGCGTAGTCCGCCCAGTCCGCCGGCGTGAAATCCGGATAGCAAACCCCGTAATTTTCCGCGATGCGCCGAGCCGCCTCGGCCCAGGTTGTCATCGGCGGCGCGGGCTTGCCGGTGTAGCTGGCGATGCGGGCGAGGCCGCGCACATCGAGTTCGGGCCCGGCATCGTTGAGCACGGTGCGGGTGACGCGAGCGGGCGCGATGGCATTCATCAACATCGCCATCAGCGCGCCGAGCGAGGTGCCGATGACGCCGACCGTGTCCACGCCCAGTGCATCGAGCAGGCGCCACACGTCGCCGACGTAGATGTCCGGCCGGTAGTTTTCAGGTTTCGGATCGCGCGCGGAGCGGCCGCGCCCGCGCATGTCGGGGCAGAGCACGCGATAACGTTGCGCAAGGTGCGCGGCGATGTCGGCGAAATCCTTGGAGTTGCGGGTCAGGCCAGGCAGGCAGACCAGCGTGGCTGCATTCGCATCCGGACCCGGGTAGTCGCGCGCAAACAGGCGCAGGCCGTCGGAGCTGGTGAAATACGTGTCTGCGTATTGCGGCATGGATTCCTCTCGATGGCCTGCCCGGATTACTGGGTTATTGATCAAATCGTGAATTTGGCGAGAATAGCGCAACGACTCCGGCGAGATGCCCATGCCCAAGCCACGACGCACTACCGATACTCGATCCAGTCGGCGCAAGCCGCCACCGCGCCGCGCGGCGGCGGATGCCACGACGGCCGCCTCGGGCAAGGCCGCGCGCAGCCGCAGGACGCAGGCGCGCATCCTCGATGCGGCAGAGGAATTGTTCTCGCATCACGGCATCTACGGCGTGAGCATTCGCGACATCGCCGACCGCGCCGACGTCGATACCGCGCTGTTGCACTATCACTTCTCCAACAAGGACGGCATCTACGAAGCGGTGCTGCTGCGCCGCGCGGGCGAGATCAACGCGGCGCGCACGCGATCGCTGGACGACTACGCCCTGGCGTGCGGCGGCAAGCCCGACGTCGACGGCATCGTGCGCGCCTACCTGCACCCGGTGTTCGAGCGCCTGCGCAACGGCGGTCGCGGCTTCAACAACTTCGCCGCGCTCATTGCCCTGGCCAACAATTCGGAATTGTGGGGCGGCGGCACGGTGAAGGAATACTTCGATTCCGCTGTGCAGCGCCTGATCGAGCTGTTGCGCCTGGCCTTGCCGAAGGCGCGCGAAGTCGATTTGTACTGGGGCTATCAATTCATTTCCGGGGCGCTGACCCTGAGCTACTCGCGCAACGACCGCATCGAGGGGCTGTCGCGCGGACGCTGCCGCGCCAACGACTACGCGGCGATCGAGCCGCGCCTGGTCGAGTGGTGCACGGCCGGCATCCGCGCCATCGGCGCGCGCCGCTGAGCCAAGCCAAATCGGATTCGGGTCGCATTGCTGCATTGCGGCGTGCGTGTCAGAAAACAGGCTGGTAGTTTATTCACTAATAAATAAAAAGCAATCTGCGCCGCACAACGCCGCACCCGCACGGCACCAACATCCTGGAGAGTCCACAATGACCTGCAAGCCCCTGAAAATCGCCATTGCCGCCGCCTTGTTCGCCAGCGCGCTGGCGCATGCCGACGCCGTGTCCAATGCCGCCGCCGGCACCGCCGCGGACGCGCCCGGCGCGGCGGCGGCAAGGAAAAACGATGCCGCGAAGAAGAACGAGCAAGCCGCGTCGATGGAGACCATCACCGTGACCGCGCGCCGTCGCGCGGAGTTGCTGCAGGACGTGCCGATCGCGGTAACGGCGTTGTCCGCCGCGGCGCTCGAGACGCAGAACGTGCAAAGCCTCAACGACCTTGCCGGCAACGTGCCGAACCTCGTGATCCACGACGCGCGCGGCAGCAACACCACGATCACCACGTATATCCGCGGCGTGGGCCAGTCCGACCCGACCTGGGGCTCGGATCCCGGCGTTGGCATTTACCTGGACGACGTCTACATCGCGCGGCCGCAGGGTGCGTTGCTCGACGTGTTCGACGTGCAGCGCATCGAAGTGCTGCGCGGTCCGCAGGGCACGCTGTACGGCAAGAACACAATCGGCGGCGCAATCAAGTACGTCTCGCGCGACCTGCCCACGCAGGACGAAGGCTATGCCCAGGTCGATGCCGGCAACGAGGGCCGCGCCGACCTGAAAGTGGGCCTGGGCGGCGCCACGGACGACGGACAGTTCCGCGCACGCATGGCCTATGCCTCGCTGCACCACGACGGCTACGGCACGAACTCCAACACCGGCGATTCGGTCAGCAACCAGAACACGAATGCCGGGCGCATATCCGCGGGCTTCTTCCCCAAGGACGTGCCGTTGGACATGCAGTTCAGCGCCGACACCGTGCACGACAATTCCAATCCGCGCGGCGCGCGCATGCTCGCGCCGAACAAGTTCACGCCGACCTACGCACCGCTGGACAGCGACTACGACGTGCGCAGTGGCATGCCCAGCCTCAACCCTACGCACATGGTCGGCGAATCGTTCAAGGTGAACCTGTACGCGAACGATGCGTGGACGTTCAAGTCGATCACCGCCCACCGCCAGTCGAACACGCTGACCAACATCGATTTCGACACCACGCCGTTGCCGATTGCCGACGTGCAGGCGTACTACCGCGACAGCCAGACGTCGCAGGAATTCCAGGCCAATTACCAAGGCAGTAGCGGCACCAGCGGCGTCGTCGGCCTCTATTATTTCGACGGTACCGCGGCCGGCTGGATCCACAACAATTTCTTCAACGCGCTGTTCGGCGTGACCGGTGGCAAGGTGGATACGCGCAGCTACGCCATCTACACCGACTGGACCTGGGCGCTCGCCGACCGCTGGCAACTGTCCGCCGGCGCGCGCTTCACCGATGAGAAAAAGCACGCCATCGTCAAGAACTACACCACGGCGGACGCCACCTTCGGCGCGCCGAAGGCGATCACTGCCGACTTCGACCGCACGCGCGAACCGAGCAACATCTCGCCACGCGCGTCGCTGTTGTACAAGCTCAACGACGAGACCAACCTGTATGCTTCGATCGGCCGCGGCTTCAAGTCGGGCAGCTACAACATCCGCGCCAACACGCTGGCGGCGCCGGTGGCGGACCACCCGATCGCCGACGAAGTGCTCGACACGTTCGAGTTCGGCAGCAAGTCGAGTTTTGCCGATGGCCGCTTCGCGCTCAACGCCGACGTGTTCTATACGCGCTACCGCGACATCCAGTTGTCGGTGTTCACCTCGTTCACGCAGGCCAATGGAACGCCGGGGTTCTACGGCGACTACACCAACGCCGGCAAGGCGCATGCCTACGGCATCGAAGCCGAGTTCGCCTGGCGTCCGATCGAACACTGGTCGCTGATCGGCAACGTCGCCGGGCTGCACACGGAGTACGACCAGTACTTCACGAACGGCGTGAACATCGCCGACAAGCAGCGTTTCCCCGCCGCGCCGAACGCACAGGCCGGCCTCAACCTCGAGTATTCCGCGCCGGTGGATTTCGGCGGCAATATCCGCGCGCGCGTCGGCTACACCTACCAGACCAAGGAATTTCCGACCACCGATCTCAGCCGCGCGATTGCGCAGGGTCCATACGGTCTGCTCGGCGCCACGATCATCTGGAACCGCGACGCGCACTGGACGTTTGCCCTGCAGGGCAGCAACCTGACGAACAAGTCGTACCGCACCGATGGCTACAACATTCCGGCATTGGGCGTGCTGACCGGCTTCTACGGCGCGCCGCGGCTGGTGTTCGCCAGCGTGAAGTACGCGTTCTGATCGCGCTTCCCGGCGGCTGCGTCAGGGCGGCCGCCGGGAAAACGGGAAATGCGCATGCATGACGCCATGGCGGCGCAATCGACGGATGGGAACGCAAATCGCGCGCGTCGGATCGCGCTGATCCTGCTGATCGTCGTCTACACGCTGAATTTCGTCGACCGGCAGATCCTGTCCATCCTCAAGGAACCGATCGCCGCCGACCTGCATTTGTCGGACACCGATCTTGGCCTGCTCGGCGGCTTCGCGTTCGCGCTGTTCTATTCGCTGCTCGCGATTCCGTTCGCCTGGCTCGCGGACCGCTTTTCGCGCGTGTGGATAATCTCCGCGGGGTTGTTCCTGTGGTCCGGCTTCACCGCGATGTGCGGCATGGCGGGCAGTTTTGCCGTGCTGTTCCTGGCGCGCATGGGCGTGGGCGTCGGCGAAGCCGGCGGTGTCGCGCCGGCGTACAGCCTGATCGCGGACTGGTTTCCGCCGCGTTCGAGAGCGCGCGCGCTGGCCGCGTACTCGTTCGGGATTCCGATCGGCAGCGCCTTGGGCGTGCTGTTCGGCGGCCTCGTCGCCAAGGCGGTCGATTGGCGCTTCGCCTTCATCGCGATCGGCGCGTTCGGCGTGCTGTTGACGCCATTGTTCCTGTGGCTGGTGCGCGATCCGCCGCGCCAGGTGACGGCGGTACCGCAACTCGGCCTCGCCGCCGTCACCCGGCTGGCGATGGACAAGCCGACGTTCTGGCTGCTCGCGTTCGGTTCGGGCAGCTCGTCGCTCGTGGCCTATGGCCTCATGTACTGGCTGCCGACCTTCCTCGCGCGCACGCTGCACATGGACATCGTCGCGCGTTCGGAATTGCTCGCGGCGGTGCTGTTCATCGGCGGCATCGCGGGCATGGCAGCGGGCGGCTGGCTCGCCGACCGGCTCGGCACGCGCAACAAGCGCGCCTATGCTCTGATTCCCGCCGTGGCGTTTCTGCTTGCCGCACCGTTGTACGCGCTGGCGATAGAGGCAACCACGCCGTTGCAGACGTTCGCGTTGCTGCTGCTGCCCTACGCACTCGCGCTGGTCTGGCTCGGACCGGTGCTGACCGCCGTGCAGCACCTGGCGCCGGCGTCGTCGCGCAGCACCATGTCGGCGCTGTTCCTGCTCATCAACAACCTGGTCGGCCTCGGCATCGGGCCGTACTTTTTCGGCCGCGTATCGGATCTGCTCAAGCCGGTTTATGGCGAAGACTCGATCAAATATGCGTTCCTGTACGGCCTGGGCTTCTACGTGATCGCGGCCGTGCTGCTGTATCTTGCCTCCCGCCGCATTGCGCGCGACTGGATCGACTGAAAAGGTATCCGCCATGAAATTCCGTATCGCAGCGCTGGCCATCGCATTGCTGACCATGACCGCGCACGCGGCGTCACCCGCAGACGCCGCGCTGCCGAAGCTGCACGTCGATCACGCCCGCGTCGCCGTCGCCGGCATGTCCGCAGGCGCCTACATGGCCGAGCAGGCGCAACTGGCCTATCCGGAAATTTTCCACGGTGCGGCGCTGATCGCCGGCGGCCCCTGGGATTGCGCGCAGGACAGCGTCGCCACCGCCGTCACCACTTGCATGAAAGGCTCGCCGGCGCCCGATCCCGCCGCACTGGCCAGGCTCGCGCAGGAGCGCGCCGCGAAGGGCGAGATCGGTCCGCTGACCAAGCTGGCGCACGGCAAAGTATACATTTTGCACGGCAAGCAGGATCCGGTGATCGCCGAATCCGTGGCCCATGCCACTGTCGATTTCTACGCTGCACTCAAGGCCGCCGTGCCGGCGTTGTCGTCGTTGGCGGTCACCTGGGACGGTAGCCACGACTTCAGCCACACGTTCCCGACCGAATCCGCGGGAATCGACTGCGGCAAGGTCGGTACGCCGTTCCTCGGCAAGTGCGGGTTTGATGGTGCCGGCGCCGTGTTCCATGCGCTGTACGGTGCGCCGCTGCATAAAGTGGCTGAAGCCAAAGGCAAGCTGCAGCATTTCGACCAGAAAGCGTTGCAGTCCGATGGCAAGGATGCGGCGCTGGCGGACGCGGGCGTCGCCTACATCCCGCCCGCCTGCGCGAAGGGCCGCCGCTGCGGCGTGCTGGTCGCGCTGCACGGCTGCCTGCAGAACGTCGACAGCGTCGGCGAGGCTTTCGTGAAGGAGGCCGGGTTCAACCGCTGGGCCGATGCCTACGACGTGGCCGTACTCTATCCGCAGACGCGCTCGGGCGTTGCCGCGAACCCGAAAGCCTGCTGGGATTGGTTCGGCTATACCGGCACGGACTACGCGACGCGCAACGGCGTGCAACTGCGCTGGCTGGCGGCAGCGATGACGGCGCTCGGACGACCTTCACACTGAAGCCGACTTGCGCAGCGCAGCATCTTCGGCATTCCTTAACGATTTTCTGATACATTATATCGTTGCAAGACCGGCACCGCCGGTTGCGGCGGATCCGGCATGGCGATGTGGAAGCTCGAAGCGACAACTTGCGCGTGCGCGGCATTGCTGCTCGCCGGCTGCGCGATCGGGCCGGATTTCCACAAGCCCGACGCGCCGGACGCGAAGGCTTACGACGCGGGCACGCTGCCAGCGCAAACGGCCAGTGCGCCGGTAGCGGGTGGCGATGCGCAACGCTTTGACAGCGGCGCGGATATTCCCGGCGACTGGTGGACGCTGTTCCAGTCGCCGCCGCTGAACGCGCTGATCGAACGCGCGTTGAAGAACAATCCGGATCTTGCCGCCGCACGCGCGGCACTGACCGTGGCGCATGAGAACACGCTGGCCCAGCGCGGTGCGTATTTTCCCGCGGTGGACGCGGATTTCTCCGCGAACCGGCAGAAGCAGCCCGGTTCGCTGGCGCCGGTGCCGAGCAACAACGCCCTCGAGTACAGCCTGTTCACGCCGCAGTTGAGCGTGTCCTACGTGCCGGACGTGTTCGGCCTGAACCGGCGCACGGTGGAATCGCTGCAGGCGCAGGCGCAGGCCGCGCGCTTCCAGTTGGTCGCCGCGCATATCGCGCTGGCTGCCAACGTCGTGAACGCGGCGGTCGGTGAGGCCGCACTGCGCGAGCAGGTGAAGGCGACCGGACAATTGGT
>JAICYA010000117.1 GCA_025934455.1 Rudaea sp. | reverse complement strand
TGTCGGGCATGGGAACCACCCCCTATTCGCATTGGGATCCGGAATTGCCGAACCGCAATTTGATCCCGACGTTCCAGTACGCCGCACCCGAAGGCCAGGGCGCCAGCGACAACGGTTTCGTCGCGGTGAAGCCCGGCAGCGCCCTGCCGCAACTGGCGGTCGGGCGTTTTCCCGTGGTCGAGCCGGCCGAGGTCACCGCCATCGTCGACAAGACGCTCGCCTATCTTGCGCACCCCATGTCCGGTGCGTGGCAGCGCGACGTCACCCTGATCAGCACCAGCGAAGTCGCCTCGTTCAAGGGCGACTCGGACAAGATCGCCGCGAATCTCGAGCGCCGCGGTTTCGTCGTCGACAACGTCTACACCTCGTTCGAGGAGAAGGACCACGCGCGTTATCAGGACGCGCGCAAGATCCTCAAGCATGACCTGGACAAGGGCAACGTGCTCGTGCACTTCCTCGGCCACGGCGGCCAGTTCATCTGGCGCGTCGGTCCGATCGGCGACCTGTTCACGCTCGACGACGTGGATGCGCTCACGAATGCCGGCAGGTACCCGATGGTGCTGTCGATGACCTGTTTTTCGGCACCGTTCGACCACCCGACCGAGGATTCCATCGGCGAGCGTTTCCTGCGCGATCCGGGCAAGGGTGCGATCGCGTTTTTCGGCGCGTCGTGGATGAACTGGCCCGACCCGGTCAATTCCAGGGTGATGATCGAAAGCCTGCTCACGCCGGGCGAAAGCATCGGCGACGCGATCCTGGCGGTGAAGCACAAGGCCACCGATCCGGTTTTTGTGCAGATGTACAACCTGCTTGGCGATCCGGCCGTCGTGCTGTCGCTGCCACGCCAGACGCTGCAAATGGGTGTCGAACACGGACGCTGGGAAACCCGCGTGAACGTGCGCATTCCAGCGGCGGACTTCGGCGGCCATGTCGATGTCGACTGGCTGGACAAGAATGGCGATCGCCTTGCCTCCGCGCGTTACGAAGCACGCGACGTGCAATTCTCGCTGGCGCCGCCGGACAAGGCCGTGCGCGTGCAGGTATATGTCGCCGACACGCGCAATGGTCTGAACGCATTTGGCAGCGCCGACCTGACGCCGCCGCCACCGCCGGTAGCCAAGCCCAAGCCGAAACCCGCGCCACACTTCACGTCGCGGCCGCGCGGCCCGCCCGCGCCCGACACGATCAGTCGCGGCGATTTCGATGGCGATTGAGGCGCCCGCATTTGCCTTCGTGTTCGTCTGCCACGGCGGCGAACTGGAGATCAAGTCGCTGCTACTCGCCGCCTCGCTGCGCGAAACATTCGGCGATGCGCCGGAACTCATCGCCGCCGTGCCGCAGCCCGCGTCCATATGGCGCGAACCGTCACCCGCCGCGCTGGAAATGTTGCGCGGTCTGCGCGTAGACGTGCGGGCGGTGGAAAATCCCATTGGTGCGGAATATCCGATCGGCAACAAGCTCGCTTGCCTGAGCGTCCCCGCGCGTGCACGGACGGTCGTCGTTCTGGACAGCGATATCCTGTGCCTGCGCGGCTTCGACAACGATCCTGCCGCCGCGACCGGATTCGCCGCCAAGCCGGCGGACAAGCGCACGTTTCCCGGCGACGATGAAATCTGGCGCCCGCTGTACGCCGCCTGCGGCGCGGAGCCATATGCGCGGCAAGTGACGACGACCTTCTCCGGCGAGCCGGGGCCGCCATATTTCAACAGCGGCGTGGTGTTCACGACACAACCGGTGCGGCTAGGCACGGCCTGGAGCGAATGCGCACGCACGCTCAATCCGCTGCTGGAGGTGCAAGGGCAGCGCCACTGGCTGGATCAGGTTGCATTACCCATTGCGGTACGCCGCTGCGCGCTGGATTTCACAACGCTAGGCGAAGACTGGAACTTCCCCGCTCACTTGCGTCCGCTCGGCGCGGCGAGTCCATATTTCTGCCACTACCATTGGCCGAAAGTGATCGCTGGCGAGACGCTGTTGCGCACGCGCGTGCGCGAACTTGCGGCGCGGCATCGGCAACTGCACGATGCCATCGCTACGCACGCGGGATGGTCGGAATTGCTCTGCGGCTGAACCGGCCGCGGGATTATTTCATCACGCCCGGCAGCAACGACTGCCAGCGCGTGGTTTCGGCTTTCTTGTGCGTGGCGCTGCCGGAGTTCGCCGGCACATGCCGTCCGGGCGGATGCGCGGTATCGGGCTGCTGGCGCGCAGTGCGCGGCGTCGCGGTTTCGGGCGTGGCCAACGGCTCGCGCACGGCGTCGTCGTCGATGGAATCGGTGGGATCGGAGATCGACGCGCTGCCGCCGCCGGCCGCGGGCGAGGCGACCGTATTGGCGGCCAACAGGTTGCCGTCGCCGCCGACGGACATCGGATCGGCGAACGCGACAAGTGGCGCGGCGCCAAAAATTAGTGTGAGGATGACGAGTGGCTTGATCATGAGCGGCTCCCCGGACCAGCGGAATGTCACGCAGGTAGACGCGCATCCTCGCACGTTCCATGGGTACACACCAGTGACTGCGTCCGGGCCGGGTTCCTGCGGGCGTTATCGCCCCGTTAAACTGGGCGCATGAGCATCGAGCCCGCCGCGCTGTTACGCGCCTTGCGCACCGATCGCGCCGTATCTGGCAGCGAGCTGGCGGCGCGGCTGGGGGTGACGCGCGCCGCGGTGTGGAAGCAGATTCGCGGTTTGCGTGCGCTTGGCGCGCCGGTCGACGCCGTGGCCGGGCAGGGTTACCGGCTGGCCTGGCCGTGCGAGGCACTGGATGCCGACGCGATTCGCGCGCTGCTCGACCCGGCGCTGCGCCGCCGGCTGCGCAACATCGCCGTGCATTGGCAGGTCGATTCCACGAATACCGAATTGCTGCGCAATGCAGCTGCGGGCGCACGCGATCTGTCGGTGTGCCTCGCCGAAGTGCAGAGCGCCGGGCGCGGTCGCCGCGGGCGCACCTGGATTTCGCCGCTCGGTGCGAATGTATACTTTTCCCTGCTGCGGCGCTTCGAGGGCGGCATGGGCACGTTGTCCGGATTGAGCTTGGCCGCCGGCGTCGCCCTCGCGCAGGCGCTGGAGGATGGCGGCGCCGCCGGCATCGGCCTGAAGTGGCCGAACGACGTGGTCGTGGATGGCCGCAAGCTGGCCGGAATCCTGGTCGAGGCGGGTGGCGAATTCCTCGGGCCGTGTTTCGCGGTGGTCGGCATCGGCATCAATCTGCGCCTGCCCGATGACGTGGAAACCGGCCAGCCGGCGACGGATCTCGCGCGCATTTGTGCCGGGGCGATGCCGTCGCGCAATCGCGTCGTCGCACGGTTGCTGGCGCACCTCGTCGACGCGCTCGATCGTTTCTCGGTCGATGGATTTTCCGCATTCGCGCAAGCTTACGCGGCACGCGATGCGCTCGCCGGCCGGTCAGTCCGTGTGCAGGCGGCCAGTGGCGTTCACGACGGCGTTGCCGACGGCGTGGACGCGCGCGGCGCGCTGCGCTTGCGGCATGGCTCCACGCGTGCTGTCTACGATAGCGCAGAAGTTTCGGTGCGCGCGACATGAAACTGCTCGTCGATGCCGGCAATTCGCGCCTGAAATGGGCGTGGTGGGATGGCGTGGCGCTGACGGGCGTATCCGCGATGCCGAATGCCGGGATGGATTTATCCGCATTGTGGAAAAATGGACAAAATGCGAATGCGGTGTGGATCGCCTCGGTGGCGTCCACCGCGGCGAACGCGGCGCTGGCGGCTACGGCGCGCGATCGTTTCGGCGTCGAACCGGTTTTCGCCGTGCCGCGCGCGCGGGCCTGCGGCGTGCGCATCGCCTATGTGCAACCGGAAAATCTCGGCGTGGATCGCTTTCTCGGTTTGATCGCCGCACATGCGCATCAGCAAGCACCGACCGTTATCGCCAGTTGCGGCACGGCGTTGACCTTGGATGCGCTCGCCGCCGATGGCGCGCATCTGGGTGGGCTCATCGCCGCCGGTCCGCAGCTGGCGCAAGACGTCCTGCGCGGCGGCACCGCGCGCCTGGCCGCCGTGCCCGCCGGCCGCGTCGTGGAAATCGCGGACAACAGCGCCGATGCGATCGAATCCGGAACCTGGCTGTCCGCGGCGGCCTTGATCGGGCGCTTCGTCGCACAAACCGCACGTCGATTGGACAGCGCGCCCGCGCTGCTCCTGACCGGCGGCGGAGCGGCACGGCTTTCGCCATGGCTCGATGTGCCGCATCGCATCGATGCCGAACTCGTGTTGCGCGGCCTGGCGCGGCTTGCCGATGCCGGCGCCTGAGCGCGCGGACCGTGGCCTCGGCTAGAATCCCGTGTTGCGAGGCGGCGAATGCGCTGCCGTTGGAATCGTGATGTTCGTCCGACTGTTGTTCCTGCTGCTGCTGGCGCTGAATATCGGCGTGACGGCCTGGTTGTTCCTCGCCCCGCAGCCGCAGGCGCGCGCGTTCGCGCCGACCGATCCGGGCGTGGCCGAACTCGTGCTGCTGTCCGAGCGCGACCGCGGCAGCGAAGCGAGCGCAGCGGAGCTGGCGAGCGCCCCCGAGACCGCCGCCGACCTGCGCAACGAGACCTGCGTGAGCATCGGCCCGTTCCCGACCCAGGCCGACATGCGCGCCGCGCTCAATTCGCTCACGCCGCTGGTGCCACGCATCCAGTACCGCGACGCGCACACCACCGAGACGCGCGGTTTCTGGGTGTTCCTGCCGGCGCAGCCGAGCCGCGAAAAGGCGTTGGCGCTGGCGCGTGCGCTGTCGTCCAAGGGCGTGCGCGACTACTACGTCGTCACCGCGGGCGACCAGCAAAACACGATCTCGCTCGGCCTGTTCCACGAACAGGCCAATGCGCAGAAGCGTCTGAACGAGATCTCCGCGCTCGGCTTTGCGCCGCAACTGATCGCACGCACCGAAGATCTGCCGGTGTACTGGGTGGATTTCGCCCAGAACAACGCGCATCCGGTGGACTGGCGCAACCATGTCAAATCCCAGCTCGACCTGCGCGAGCAATTGGTGACGTGTTTCTGACCAGCGCGTCGATTCGTGCGAAAATGGCCTGCGCGCCGGCATAGCTCAGTTGGTAGAGCAACTGATTTGTAATCAGTAGGTCGCGGGTTCGATTCCTGCTGCCGGCACCAATTCCCCATCGAACGTCCGTTGCGATTGCGACCGCGTGCACAAATGCATTGTGCGCATCGTCATCATTCGATGATCGCGGATTTGCTAGCTTGCGCCGACCATGCGCGCAGGGAGCGTCGCGATGCGATCCTACGTTGCTGCAATCCGGTTCGACGCAATGCGCCTGCTTGCCGCAATATTTGCGCTCGGCTTCGCGAACGGCGCCATCGCGCAGGCGCCGCTCAGTCATTTTCCCGATCCGATTTTCCACGACGGCTACAACGGACTGAATGCCGTCGGCACGGCGAACATCGGCGCGGGTGACGCCTCGCGCTTCCTCGCCCAGGCCACGTTCGGACCGACCGACGCCGACATCGCGAATCTGCGTTCAATCGGTTATCAGGCTTGGCTGACGCAACAGTTCGCGGCGACGCCCACGTACGCGATCACCGATCTGCCGGGCAAGACGAATTCGGCGTATCTGAATTGGGTCGCGAACGTGCTCAAGGAGCAGGTTGGCCAGGACAACCGGCAGGAGGCGTGGTTTCTCGGCGCGCTCGGCGGCAAGGACCCGCAGTTTCCGAGCAACTCCGCCTACAACCATACCGATCAGTTGCGCCAGCGCGTGGCATTCGCGCTGAGCGAAATCCTGGTCGTGTCGCAGGAGAACACCACGTTGTCCGGCTGGCCGCGCGGCCTGGCGTACTACTACGACATCCTGATCCGCAATGCGTTCGGCAATTATCGCCAGTTGCTGAACGACGTCACCCTCAGTCCGGCGATGGGCGTGTACCTCAACATGATCGGCAACCGCCGCGCCGACTTGTCGCAGAACCTGCACCCGGACGAGAACTACGCGCGCGAGATCAACCAGCTGTTCAGCGTCGGGCTGGTGCAGCTCAATCTCGACGGCACGCCGAAGCTCGATGGCAGCGGGCACACGATCCCGACCTATACGCAAAACACGATCACCTCGTTCGCGCACGTCTTCACCGGCTGGA
Organism: Rudaea sp.; assembly: GCA_025934455.1. Next base: position 440 of record JAICYA010000117.1, on the reverse strand, counting down.
ACTGGGCGAGTTGCGACGCGAGCGGCTACGACGAGTTCAGCTATTGCTTCACCCCGTACAACACGCCGTCGGACTTCGAGACGCCGATGGTGCCGTACGAGACGCCGCCGCCGAAGGACCCGAACGCGCCGGGCTACCACGACGACGGCACCGATCTGGTCAACGACATGCGCAACAAGGGTCTGCTGCAGTATTCCGGCGCAGCGGGCTTCGGTTTCGTGGCGAACGGCCGCAGCGCCAGCACCGACCTCGCGTTCGCGCTCGACAACATCTTCAACCATCCGAACGTCGGACCGTTCATCTCGAAGGAGCTGATCCAGCGCCTGGTCACCAGCAACCCGAGTCCGGCCTACGTGCAGCGCGTCGCGACCGTGTTCAACAACAACGGCTCCGGCGTGCGCGGCGACCTGAAGGCCGTGGTGCAGGCGATCCTGCTGGAC
>JAICYA010000383.1 GCA_025934455.1 Rudaea sp. | reverse complement strand
GCAGCAGACCGGCGCAACCGTGACCAGCGGGCAGTTGCTCGCGGTGATCGAGGAAGGCGCCGTCGCCGCCGCAGCTCCAGCCGCCGCTCCCGCTGCACCGAAAGCCGCTCCGGCTCCAGTTCCGGCGGCTGCTCCCGCAGCACCCGCGCCGAGCGCGACCGCGGCGAATCTCTCGCCCGCCGGCCAGCGCGTGGCGACAGAGAACAAGATCGATCCGGCGCAGGTCGCCGGTACCGGCGTGCGCGGTCAGGTGACGAAAGAAGACTTGGTCAATTTCATGCGCACCGGCGGATCGACTCCCGCCGCCACTCCAGCCGCGAAGGCGCCCGCATCTGCCGCCGTGCCGACACCGGGATCGCGCCCGGAAGAGCGCGTGCCAATGACGCGCATGCGCGCCAAGATTGCCGAACGCCTGATGCAGTCGAAGAATTCCATCGCCATGCTGACCTCGTTCAACGAGATCAATCTCGGCAAGGTCGCGGCGATGCGCAAGGAACTGGGCGAAGCGTTCGAGAAGGCGAACGGCATCAAGCTCGGCTACATGAGCTTCTTCGTCAAGGCCGCCTGCGAGGCGCTCAAGCGCCATCCCATCGTCAACGCCTCCGTGGACGGCAACGACGTCATCTATCACGGCTACCAGGATATTTCCGTCGCCGTGTCCACCGACCGCGGCCTGGTCACGCCGGTGCTGCGCGATGCGCAGTCCATGAGTTTCGCAGAAGTGGAAAAAGCCATCGCCGCCTATGCCAAGGCCGCGCGCGAAGGCGGATTGAAACTGGAAGATCTGCAAGGCGGCACGTTCACGATCACCAATGGCGGCACCTTCGGTTCGCTGTTCTCCACGCCGATCGTCAATCCGCCGCAGAGCGCGATCCTGGGGATGCACACGATCAAGGAGCGCGCGATCGTCGAGAACGGACAAGTGATCGCCGCACCGATGATGTACGTGGCCATCAGCTACGACCATCGCATTGTAGACGGCAAAGACGCAGTGCTGTTCCTGGTCGACATCAAGAACCAACTGGAAAATCCGCAGCGCATGCTGCTGGGCATGTAAAGCCCACACGCTAAGGAATCGTCATGGCAGAACAATTCGACGTCGTCGTCATCGGTGCCGGCCCGGCCGGTTATGTGGCCGCGATTCGCGCCGCGCAACTGGGCCTGAAAACCGCCTGCGTGGATGCGTTCATCGGCAAGGAAGGCAAGCCCGCACTCGGCGGCACCTGCCTCAACGTTGGCTGCATTCCGTCCAAGGCGATGCTCGATTCGTCCAAGCAGTTCCACAACCTGACGCATTCGTTCAAGGATCACGGCATCAGCGCTGCGAATCCGAGCATCGACGTGAAGACGATGGTCGGGCGCAAGGACAAGATCGTCAAGCAGTTCACCGGCGGCATCGCCATGCTGTTCAAGGGCAACAAGGTGACCGCCTTTGCCGGTTTCGCCACGCTCAAACCCGGTCGCGTCGTGTCGATCAAGGGCCACGATGGCGCCGTCACCGAGATCGCCGGCACCAACGTGATCCTCGCGCCCGGTTCCACCTCCATCGAATTGCCGTTCGCCAAGTTCGACAACAAGTTCATCGTCGACAATGCCGGTGCGCTGGATTTCGACGCCGTGCCCAAGCGCCTCGGCGTGATCGGCGCGGGCGTGATCGGCCTCGAGCTCGGCAGCGTCTGGCGCCGCCTTGGTGCGGAAGTGACGATTCTCGAAGCGCTTCCTGATTTCTTGAGCGTGGCCGACCGCGACGTGGCCAAGATCGCCGCGCGCGAGTTCGCCAAGCAAGGCCTCGACATCAAGCTCGGCGCCAAGGTCAGCAAGGCCGAGATCAAGGGCAACGCGGTCGAAGTCACCTATGCCGACGCCAAGGGCGAGCAGAAGATCGTCGTCGACAAGCTGCTCGTTGCCGTCGGCCGCCGCGCGGCGACGCAGGGCGTGCTCGCCGAAGGCACGGGCGTCAAGCTCGACGAACGCGGCCGCATCGTCGTGGACGGCCACTGCTGGACTGGCGTCGAAGGCATCTGGGCCGCGGGCGACTGCGTGCGCGGTCCGATGCTGGCGCACAAGGGCTCGGAGGAAGGCATCGCCGTCGCCGAACTCATCGCCGGCAAGGCTGGACACGTCAACTACGACACGATTCCCTGGGTCATCTACACCGAACCGGAGATCGCCTGGGCCGGCAAGACCGAGGAAGAACTCAAGAAGGACGGCGTTCCGTATAAAAGTGGAACGTTCCCGTTCGCCGCCATCGGCCGCGCCGTGGCGATGAATGAAACCGCGGGCCAGGTGAAGGTGCTCGCGCACGCCGAAACCGACCGCATTCTCGGTGTGCACATGGTCGGTCCGGTCGTCTCGGAACTGATCGCCGAAGCCGTTGTCGCCATGGAATTCCACG
>JAICYA010000144.1 GCA_025934455.1 Rudaea sp. | reverse complement strand
GCTGCCGAGTCCGTAGGCAGTCAGCGTCGCGTCGATCGTGTTCTTGATTGCGTTGCTGCGCCACACGAAGAAAATCGTCGCCGCCGCGCTGTTGTCGAGTTGCGCTTTCGTTGGGGCGGAACCGGGCGCGCGACCGGCATCGAAACCTTGCGCAAGGCCGGTCGGCGTCGTCAAATCCCATCCGTACAGCAACCCGAAAGCGTCGTTTACCTGTGTATCGTTCGCCAAGTTCGTCAGCGGCGTCCACGCCCCGGTCGTCGAGCCGTGGTAGTACGCATTGAGCAGATACGGCAGCACCAGTTCCGCGTCCACCGGCTGGTTGTTCAGCTGCACGGCCTGGATGTCGGCCGTGGTGATCTTGTTGCCCGACGCCACCAGCGCCGACAGCAGGCGGTCGATGCGGCCCATGCGGTAGGCATCGTAGCCGTAGTTAAGGTAGTACACACCGCCACCGGGACGCGTCATGCCGAACGGATTGTTCTGCGCGGTGATGCCAATCGGATCGTTGTTCGCGTTGGCGAAATAGCCTTGCGCGGGATTGATCACGTGCGGCATTTCCGAAGCCGGCATGATCTCGAACGGAGTCGCCTGATTGGGCTGCGGATGCGACACCGGCAACCAGTCGTTGTGCGCCTGTCCGGAGCCGTCGCGGATCAGGAACGGCGGCGAGCCGAGCCACTTGCCGAAGTTCTGCAGGTCGTCGCGGATCGGGTTCTCGGCGCTGGTGAAGTAAGCAATGTTGCCGGCCGTGTCGGCGTACGCAAAATTCTGCGAGCCGAAATCGAAATAGGTCAGCGCGTTCTGGAAATCGCTCATGTTCTGCGCGCGATCAATCAGCTTGAACGATTTCAGCTCGAATGTCGCGCCCCAACCGGTGTAGGCAATCGACAATCCGCAGGCCAGGCCCGGATTGAGGGTCTGGCCGGTCAGCGAACAACTGCCGGGCGTGCCGATCTGCACGACCGGTCCGTTGTTCCGGCGCGGCACGATCACGGTGATCGCGCCGTTGGTGTAGCCGATGGAATTGTCGCGGGCGACGTTGTCGGTCTGCCCCGGCGTCATCTGGTTGACGTAGAAACTCTGGAACACCCACTGCACGGGTTCCTGCACGCCGTTGTGGACGATGGCCGTGGGCAGGCCGTAGCTGTTGACCGCGAAGGTTTCCAGGAAGGTATCGGTCACGTCCATCGGATTGACCGTTGAGCCCCAGCAGATGTTGCTGTTGCAGCCCTGGATGATGCCCGGCGCGCCCGGCACGCTGACGCCGGTGACGTTGAGCCCGTCGCCGGAAATCAGGTGCATCTCCATGAAGATCGGCGGCAGTGCGAGCGTCAGATGCGGATCGTTGGCGATGATCGGTTTGCCGGTGGCGGTGAACGCGCCGCTCACCGCGAATTCGTTGCTGCCGCCGCGGCCCAGGCGCGCATGCAGGGTCGGCGCGATGAAGGGATTGCCGGCGATCTTGTCGCGGTAGGCCTGCGCCAGCGCCAGTGCGCGCGGATCGACTTGCAGGTTGCCGAGCGCCGCCGTTTGCTGCGCGCTCGTCTGCACCGTTGCCATTGCCGAGGCGAACGTCGGCGCACCGGTCGTCGCGGAATCGGTCGGCGTGAATCCGGGCACGGTGAAGCGATTGTCCGGCGGCGCGAAACGGTGCGTGTCGCCGAAGAACAGCGCATTCGGATCGACGTGCGCCGCCGCAGCGGCCTGCGAATAGGCGCCGAAGTCGATGGTGTTCTGGATGTCGAGGTCGAACGACAACTGGAACGCGAGGCCCTTGCCGATGATGATGGAGTCCTGCGCCGTCCACGGCGCCGCGTGCGTGAGCATTAGCGCGCCGTACTCCGGCGGCAGTGGCTGCGTCTGCAGCCAGAAATTCACGCCGTTCGAAAACGCCTGCAGCCAGCCCTTGGTATCCGCGTCCAGCGCCTGCCAGGTGGCGAACGCGGCGCGGTCGAGCCCGAGCGTGCGCGTCTGCACGTCGTTGGCGAGCGCGGCGTGGCCAACCAGCGCGGCAAGCGTGCCGCTCGCGGCGCGGCGGTCGAAATCCATCTCGAAGAAGCGCGCCTTGGCCTGCGCGTAACCCTGTAGGAAGGCGACGTCGTAGCTGGTCACCGCCTTGATCGTGGGCGTGCCGAGTGCGTTGTAGTAGATCGTGCCGGGCGCGGACAATCCTGGCGCCGCGATCGTCTGCGCCGCCAGCGGCAGGGAAAGTATACCAATGGAAAATGCGGTAAAAGCGACAAGACTCCGGCAAACGCCGGTGCGTATGGTGGCCATGATTCCCTCCTGTGGGTACGACGCGGGCGTCGTTCGAACGCTCGTTCGAAAGGAATTATGCGCCTTGCGTCGGCTCCCGCTTGCGGCGGCGCAACACGGCGCCGCAAGCGATTCTCATTTATTACTTGTGCGGCTTGGCCGCGGACTTCTTCTCTGCCGGCTTTTTCTCCGGCAAGGGCTTGAGCATGTCGTCCATATTCTTGCTCATGTCGGTGAACTTGTAGGCAGGCACTGCGAAGGTCCAGCCAGCGAACGTCTTGTTCAGGTTGGCCACTTCCTTGTTCAAGGCGGCAAGTTTGTCGCTGCGAGCCTTGGCGGGATCGCTCACCGCCAGCGGTTTGGCGACATCGGAAGCCGCCTGCGCGTTGGCCTTGGCCTGCGCGCCGGTCGTGGATTTCTCGTCGGCTACCTTCTTGTTCGCAGCGTCGACGGCGGATTCGTATTCGGTTTTGGCCTTGGCCTGATCCGCGTCGATCTGGGCGTTGGCGGCGGCCTCATCGAGACGTGCGGCGAGTTGCACATAATCCTTGCCGCCTTGTTCCCAGCCGGTGGCGGAGACGACCAGGCCGTCGAACGCGGCATATTCGTCCTTCCAGACCTTGTCCGGCGGCGCCATGTCCTTGGCCGGGAAGACCTCGTCAGCATTCAGGCCCGAAAGCACCGAGCCGAGTCCGTTGGCGACGAATTCGGAAGCCGCCTCGCGACCCTTGGGCACGTCGGCGACCTTGAAGTTGGCATCGCCTGGCGCGTCCTTGTAGACCTTGAGCGTCTTGCCGTCGGGATTCGTCAGCGTCACCGCGCGCAGGCGCGTGGATGGAATGTCGGCAAGCGTGCGCTGTTCCCAATCCGCGATGGTCTTGTTCGCGGTGAGATTGCCGCCGGCCAGCCAGGATTGCGCCTCGCCCGCGCGACGCACGAAGGTGCCGCCGCCACCCGCGCCGTTGTAATTGCCGATGATGATGGACAGCGGCTTGGCCAGGCCGCCTAACGTCACGAGCACGCCGGTCGCCTTGGCGTCCTTGACGTCGTCGACGCCGAGTTCGCCGTAGAGCTTGGGATTGGACGTCTTGGCCTCGGTCAGCGTCGCCTGGTCGAGCTTGATCAGGAATGCGCGGATCCTGGCCAGGTCCGCCGGATAGTTCGATTTCTCGGCGACGCTCCAGCCATCCGCGCCGCGCTTGAGCGTGACCAGCACCTTGTCGCCGGCGCCCGTCAGCGTGATCGCATTCACGTCGTTGACGTGGTCGTGCAGCTCCGGCAATACGGGCTGCGCCTGTGCGGAGACGCCCATCCGCGGCGCATTGGACGAGTTGATGTACCAGGCTGCGATCAGGGCGACGACAGCCGCGGCAACGAGAATGGCGAGTTTTTTTGGATTCATGGCAATGGCCTCACGCAGCGGTGCGGCGGCGCCGCTTCCACGCCGCGAACAGCAGCGCGGCAATGGTGATCAGGATCGGCATCAGCGCGATGTTGAGGAACTTCAGGCGCGCGCCGAGCGCGTCGATGTCCTTGTCCAGGTCGCGGCGCACCTGGCGCAACTGCTTGCGGATCTCGACCTTCTTCTGCAGGAAGCTCTGCAACTCGTTCTGCTGCGCCGGCGACAGGATCATCTCGCTGCCCTTGGCCTTGCCGCTTTGCAGCTCGGTGAGCTTGCGCTCGGTGTCGGACAACTGCTGCTGCAGCTCCTGCTCCTTGCCGCGGGAATTCTGCTCGGCCGCGCGTTTCATGTCCTCGACCACGCTAAAGGGCCTTTGCGACGTGGCGCGTCCGCGGATCGAGATGAGATCGGACGAACCGGTGAGGTTGTCCACCGCGTTGATGAAGAAGTCGCCGTTGTTGGCGAACGCGTTCATGATCTTCTGGCCGAAAAACGGTTGCACCTGCACCCACATCCGGTCGCTGAGCAGGTCGGTGTCGGCGACGAGGATGATCTCGCCCTTGTCCTTCGCCTGCGCGATGTGCCCGGCCTCCTTGCGGTCCGGAAAGGCGCTCGTGAATTGGCCTTCCAGACGTCCGGCGACCACATAGCGCTCGCGCGAGGGCGTGTAACCGTTGAGCAGGACAGTCGGATCGGGCAGGAACTTCACCCGCGAGCTGTCCACCGGCATGGCGTCGTCGCTGGTCTGGATCAGCGGCGTGAGCGTGAATTTGGATCCCTTCGCCAGCGCGAAATAGCCGGTGCTGGACACGTTGATGGTGTCGAGGTTCGCGGTGACCACATCGGACGGACTCAGGTCGCTCTTGACGAAGCCGAGGATCGCCGGATCCGGCACCGGCGCGGCGCCCGGCTGTGCGCTGATCTGCAACGCATGCGCGCGGTCGAGCACGACCTTGTGCGGGTCGTAGTCTATGCCCCAGGCCTTGAACAGCACCGGCAGGTCGGAGGATTTGTCCGCGAGCATCGCCGCCTGTGGATTGCCCGGATCCTCGCCGGCCTTGTCGGTCTCGGCGTCCGGATCGACGAACACCAACAGGTGTCCGCCGCGCATCACGAACTGGTCGATCGCGTATTGCGCGTCCGGCGGCAGTTTCTTCGGCTGGATCAGCACCAGCACGGCTATGTCCTTGTCGATGGACTTGATCGACGCCGCGTTCAACTCACGCACGTCGAACTGCTGGGTCAATTGCTGGTCGACAGCCCAGGCATCGCGCAACGAACGCGTCGCCGGGTCGAAGCCTTGGCCGATCTGCAAGCCGGAAACGAGTCCCACGACGGGTTTGTGCGTGATGGTCAACTCGTGGACGAGCTTGGCGATGTCGTATTCGAGGAACGCTTCCTTGTTCGGCTGCAGGAACGGAATCACCGACTTGCCGTTCGTCGAATTCGTGCCGGCGATGCCGAGGAAGATCTTCTCGCCATTGCTGCCCGCCGGCACGGCCTGCAGGCCATAGCCGGTAGCGCGGTCTTCGTCTTCGGAGAACGGTTGCGGGTCGATCACTTCGAGCTTGATCTTGCCGTGCGCGCGGCCGGCCATCTCCTCGAGCATCTCGCGCACGCGCTGCGCATAGATGCGCAGTTGCGGAATGCCGTGGGTTTCCTTGTCCGACCAGAACAAGTAAAGGTGTATCGGCTCGTCGATGTCGGCGAGGATGTTCTTGGTGCCCTGCGACAATGTATACAAATGGTTCTGGGTCAGGTCGGCCTGCGCGCCGCGGAACAGCGAATTGCAGATCAGGATCACCGCGACGAACAGCACGGCGAGTACCGCGAGCGCGCCGCCGCTCATGAGTTTTTTGTTGGAAGTCATGTGGGGTTCCCGGGACTCAGTCGGCTTTTTTCAGATCGATCACCACGGCGCTGGCATACAGCCAGAACGCGATGGTCAGTCCGAAATAAATCACGTCGCGCAGTTCGATCACGCCCTTGCTGATCGAAGCGAAGTGGGTGAGGAAACTCAGGCCCGACACCGCGTCGACCACGCCCTGCGGCGCCCACGCCGAGAAGAAATCCAGCACCAG
>JAICYA010000248.1 GCA_025934455.1 Rudaea sp. | reverse complement strand
TGATCCATACCAGGGATGCGACCATCAGAATCGGTCCGAGCAGGCTGAGCAGCCACGCCGGGAACGGTGCGCCGACGGCGAGGAATACGTAAGTGAACCAGTGCAGCCATTCGAAGAAGTAATTCGGATGGCGCGAATACCGCCACAGTCCGACACGGCAGGCCTTGCCGCGGTTCTGCGGATTTTTGCGGAAAGCGGCCAACTGCGCATCGGCGATGGATTCGCCGGCCAGGCTCACGATCCAGATTGCCAGGCCGAGTCCGCACCAGACCGAGAACGTCTCGCGCGGATTCTCGGCCACGGCCGCGAACGGCAGCGAGAACAGCGCGATCAACAAGGCCTGGCCCATGAAGAACGCGAAGAACTTGCGCTGGTCGCCATGCCAGTATTCGCGCAGGTAGCGATAGCGCCCGTCTTCGCTTTCGTTCAACACGCGCGCGAGGATATGCAGGCACAACCGGAAACCCCACAAGCTGCCGAGCAGGGCGACGGCGAGCCGCGACGCCAGCCCGCCGCTGCCAACCGCTGCGTAGAACAAGGCGCTTGCGCCCATGCCCGCCGCCCAGATCGCATCCACGATTCCGGCGTTGCGGGTGCGGCGCTGGATCAGCCAGCCGATGACCATGGCGACGCAGGCCACGATCCAGACATACAGGATATTCAACGGATTCATCGCCAGGCCTCGCGCAATGATGACGTCGCCGGCACCGACGTCAGGTGCCGGGCCAGCCAGAAAAGGGCCGGTGTCAGGATCGCCCATGCCAATGCCAGCGCGCCGAATGCGAGCGCGGGATCGGCGGCGATTGCCAGCGCGTTCCAGCCGCGCGCGGCGGCGAGGTAGGCGAGCGGCGCACCGATGGCACCGAGCACGGACGCCAACGCCAGATGCGATTTCAGCCAGGCCAACGAATGGTTCAGGGTGAGGGCGAAGCTCATCCACAGCGCGACGATCCAGATCGGCGCATAGTCGGGCCACGGCACGGGCGCCGCGTAAACGAACAAGCCGCCGCGAATGCAGAACGAATCGACGATGAAGCCGACCACTGCCGCGCACAGCATCAGTTCGAGATCGGCCACGCGCAGGCGCGAAACGGCAAGTTGCCATGCCGCGAACACGGCGAACATGGCCGGTCCCGCCCACCACCAGCCGCGTGCGGCGCCGGCGATGGCCGCGAGCCACGTGGCTTGATAAAAAACGACGTTGATCCAGAGATTCACGGCGACGTGTCCAGATTGGGGAGGTACGCGGCGCGCCGGCAACCCGGCTTGACCAGCAGCATCTGCACGTCGCCGGTCGAGCGTTCGTGGAATCCGGCTTCGCAATAGGCGAGATAGAAATCCCACATGCGCACGAAACGCTCGTCGTAACCGAGCGCGCGCACGTCGGCGATGCGTCGATGGAAACGCTCGCGCCATGCGGCGAGGGTCAGCGCATAGCTCGGACCGATGTCTTCGAGGTGGAACAATTTCAGATCGCTCGCGCGCGCCGTGGCTTCGAGCATCACGCCCACTGCCGGAATGAAGCTGCCCGGAAAGATGTAGCGCTTGATGAAATCCACGGCGCGCAGAGCCTGTGCGTAGCGGTGATCCTCGATGGTGATGGCCTGGATCAAGGCCATGCCGTCGGGCTTGAGCAGGCGTCCGACCTTGCCGAAATAGGAATCCAGGTACTGGTGGCCGATCGCCTCGATCATCTCGATGGAAACGAGTTTGTCGTAGCGTCCGTCGAGATCGCGATAGTCGCGCAACAGCACGTCGATGCGATCTTCCAGCCCGGCTTCGCGTACGCGCGCGCGAGCGAGGTCATATTGCTCGCGCGAGATCGTGGTCGTCGTCACATGACAGCCGTGATGGCGCGCTGCATGCAGGGCGAATCCGCCCCAGCCGGTACCGATCTCGACGACGCGGTCGTTCGCCGTCAACGCCAGTTTGCGGCAGATGCGATCGAGCTTGCGCGTGGATGCGGTCTCCAGCGATTCGTCCGCGCGCGCGAAGATGGCCGACGAGTACATCAGGTTTTCGTCGAGGAACAGGCGGAAGAAATCGTTGCCGAGGTCATAGTGCGCGGCGATATTGCGGCGGCTGCCATCGCGCGTATTGCGATTGAGCGCATGCCAGGCACGCATCGCCCAGCCGCCCCAGCGTGCCAGACCGGTTTCCATCGCGTCGAGCAGATCGCGGTTGCGCACCAGCATGCGCATCAACGCGACCAGATCGTCGCAGGTCCACGCCGAATCCATGTACGCTTCACCGGCGCCGACGCTGCCGTTGCCGGCGACCTGCCGATAGAAGCTCGTATCGTGCACGTGCATCGTCGCATGCAATGTTTGTGCGGGATCGTCCGCCGGCGTGCCCAGCGTAATGTCGCCGAGCGCATCGACGATGCGCAGCCGGCAATCGCGCAGCGCCGACATTTGCCGCAGCAGGCGCGCACGCAACGTGCGATCCAGCCATCCGTAAACGGCGGGAACGGAAGCAGCGTCGAGGGCGGTCGATTCGGTATTCATGGCTGGCTCGTTTTACCCGGATGATCGTATACGGGATTACGTCGAAGAAAGATCAAGAGCGCCTGCCAGTGGATGGCGGCCACGATTTTCAGGGTCATCGCCGGGAAGCGCAGCAGCACGCGCGACAGGTTCGACCCGCTTAGCGGTTTGCGCTCGAGCACGAGGGTGGCGTCGAATTCGTTTTGCCCGGCGGCGAGCACGTCCATGTGTACGCGCAGTGCATCGTCCGGCGCGGTGAAGCGCCAGGCGTAATCGCGCTGCATGGGCACGAACGGCGAGACGTGGAAATTCTTGGCGAAATCCCAGCGCAGCGCGGCGCCGTGACGCTGCGCGCCGGCGACCGGCAGCACGTAGCTGTGGCGTTCCTTCCACGGCGTGTTGGTGATCTCGGCGACGACGGTATCCAGTGTCGTGCCGTCGTCGGCGTAGCAATAGTAGAAGCTGACCGGGTTGAAGCAATGCCCGAAGTAACGCAGGTGGGTGAGCAGTCGTACCGGGCCGGACGGCGCAGAACCGGTCGCTTCGCGCACGCGCGCACGAACCGCTTCGGCGAGCGGAACAGCCGGATCGCCCAGATAATCGCTGCGCTTGAACTGGGCCAGATTGCGTCGGTTCACCGACCACAGCCAGCGCCCGGCGAAGACGTGGTCGAGTTCGTCCAGATCCAGATACAGCATGTACATCCGGTAGCGGAACGCGTGCGCATGCGGCGCATGACGGCGGTGCCGCACCCAGCCTTCGTAGAGGCAACTGGCGAGCGGCGCGCTCACGGCCAGCGCACTCCCAGGTCGGTTGCGACGTCGACCGCGCTGCGCATGCCGTCTTCGTGAAAGCCCCAGCCCCAGTAGGCGCCGGCAAACCAGGTGCGATTCATGCCCTGGATTTCCGCCTTGCGTTGTTGCGCGGCGACGCTGGCTTGGGTGTAGACCGGATGGCGATAGCGCAGGCGCTTGAGGATCTTCTGTGGCGCGATCTGCGCCGTGCGGTTGAGCGTGACGACGATGGGCTGCGCGCAGTCGAGCGATTGCAACAGGTTCATGCAGTAGCTGACGGTGCAATGCTCGTTCGCATCGGTCGGAACGATCGCATTCCACGCCGCCCAGGCGCGGCGTCTGCGCGGCAGCAGGCTCGCGTCGGTGTGTAGTACGGTGTCGTTGTCCTGGTACGGCATCGCGCCGAGGATTTCACGTTCGCATTCGTTCGCGTCGCCGAGCATGCCAAGGGCCTGATCGCTGTGGCAGGCGAGCACGGCATGGTCGTAAGACGCGCTGCCCGAAGCGCTGTCGATGCGCACCTG
>JAICYA010000180.1 GCA_025934455.1 Rudaea sp. | reverse complement strand
GTTTTTCCCCGACGCGACCTGGTTCATCTACCTCGCCGGCGGCACGGCGAGCGTCAAAAGCCCCGACGCGTCAGCGATCATCGAGACTGGAGAGGCTATCGTGTTGCTGCCGAATGCGACGGGCGAGCGTGCCGTCCTCGATGGCGGCGGCGAGGTGGTGCTGGTGAGGTTCCTGCAGCACTGAAGTTCGTTGCAGCGCGCGATAGCGTCCGCTGCGCATGGCGTGCACCAAAAGCGGCAACGCGAACAGCAGGCCAAGCAACCAGTGCGTGGTCGAGGCAACGCGACGAAGCGCATCGTCGTTGGCGTAATACAGCGCATAGCCGCTGACGATCAGCACGCCGCCCAAGGCAATCAGAAACATGCCGCTGCGGCGGCGCTGGCCGTTGCGCCACCACGGCGCGACGTGCGCGTGCCAAAGCCAGCCGCCGAGCCACAGCGTCACGAACGCGCTCGCGCCATGAATCGCGATCAGCCAGCGCTCGGCCGGATTCGGCATGTTCCCGAAAGGCCCGCGCTGCTGCAGGAAATAGTGGAACACCAGCCATAGCATGCCGCTGCCCCAAAGCAGGCCGAGAGCGCCGTAGATGACGAACTTCTGCCGCCGCGAAAAGTGGCCACGGCTGCGCATGGTCTTGCGTCGTGCGCGTTTCACGCGGCGCGATCCAGTTTGCGCCAACCGTGCGCAATCCGATGCGTCCATGCCTGTGCGCCGAAAGCGGCGAGCACGGAAGGCGCCATGTCTCCACCGGCGAGCACGACCTTGGTCAACGCATCCGCGACGATGCAGCGCGCGGCAACGACGCTGACGGTGATTTCCGCTTCCGCGGCCAGACGCGACGCACCATGCAAATGATTGTTCCCGGAGCTGCTCGTCGCCACTGCGCCGTCGCTCAATTCCAGCGCGGGGACGATGCGTCCATCAGGGCAGGACACATGCACGCGTTCGCAGAGCGCGCCGGCCACGCGCAGTTCACCGCCGGCATTCACGCACGCATCGATCGCGCCATGCGCGCGCAACACCTCGATGGCGCGATCCACCGCATAGCCTTTTGCGATGCCGCCGAGGTCGATCCACAACGGCCGGCGCAGGCGCACGCGTTCGCCGCCCGGCAATTCGATGTCGCGCCAGCTTGCATCGGCATCCGGCACGAACGTAGAACGCGGAACCGGCAAGGTGCCGCGCGCGACCTGTGCCGCCGCCACGGTGGGATCGAACGCACCGTCCGATGCGGCCGCGACGCGCAACGCACAGTCCAGTACCTCGCCGGTGCGTGCGTTCACGCGCACGCATGTGCCCGCGCGCGCGTTACGCAGGCGCGCGAGATCGCTGTCGTCGCTGTGAAAACTCATCAGCCGGTGCACCATGGCGACTTCGGCGAAGGCGGCATCGATCGCGCGCAACGCGGATGTCGATTCCATGCCGTCGACGCGGATATCGACGAGGGTGCCGAGCCAGGGACGCGTGCGGCGCACGCTGCTCATGGCTTGGCCGCCAGAACGTGGGTGTAGAGTTGCAGCAGCCGATGCACGCCTTCGGTCAGGTGCCGGCACGACAGCGTTGCACCGGAGATGTTGCGGATGTCGCGGTCGAGCGCGACCGCATCGGCGGCGGTCTTGCCGGTGAACTGGTTGCGCCAGCCGGCCAGGCGCACTTCGCCACCGTGCGATTCGCGGTATTCGAGTACTTCGAGCGAGGTCACCTTGCCGGACGCATCGAGCGCGAGCGCATAGGTGATGAGCTCGCTCTTGCCGATCACCGCGTCCTCGAAAAACCAGCCGATCGTTTCCGCGTCGCGCTGCACGCGCCAGACGAGTGGCATCCATCCGGAAGGTGCGCCGAGCGCGGACGTGTCGATGGTCGCCGCGACCGGCACGAAGCGCGATCCTTGCGCGAATGCGGCCTCTTGCGCCTGCTCCACCGTCATGTACTGCACGGCGTAGGCGGCCTGCGCGACCACCGTCGCGCCGACGCCTGCAGAAAGTAGCCAGCGCACCTGCATGGTCAGAATTGATACCCGATGCCCAAGTCGAAGCGGTTGCCGTAATTCAGCAAGACATCATCGTAGCGGAAATTCTGGTAATCGATCTTGAACACCACATTCGGATTCAGGTAGTAGTTCACGCCGGCCGTCCACACGCGCTGCGTCGGCAATGCCGGCGTGCCCAATCCTTGCGGCTGCGCGGCATACGCTGCGCCGGTGTTGAATTCCTCGTAGCGCAGGAACGGCACCAGGCTCGAGCGATTCCATTCCAGTGCGCGCCACGCGCCTTGCGCATAGCCGCCCCAGAACGATTTTGGCACCGGCGTCGGCTGGCCGATGAAGCTCAGATTCAGATCCTGCGTGTCGCTGATCGTGCCGCGTGTATACAATGCCGCAAAATCCCAGGGGCCGGATTGCCAGCGCGCGTGCGCTTCGCCCAGCAACAGACGTGCTTTGTCCGCCCGGAAATTCGCGTCGCCATCGAACTGCCTGCTCGTGTCCTGGCCGATCTTGCCGGCGAAGAACGCCGCGCCGACGTTGAGTCCGGGCACGCCGAGCCAGTTGAGCCGGCCCCACAGCGAGACATCGTGCGCCTTGGCCAGTTGCAGTTCCTGGTGGATGCTGCCGAGCGGCGAGGCGCGGCCCTCGTCGGAGGTCGGATCCCATTTGCCCAGGTTCGGGCTGGTAACCAGGCCGATGTCCCATTGCCAGCCCGAATCCGTGTTGCCGTAACCGGCGATGCCGCCCTCGCGCCAGGTACTGGGAATGATCGCCTGTTCGACGAAATTGCGTTCCACGCCGTAGAACTGGGTCGGCTCGTGGTGCTCGTTGAGCAATCCGATCGGCACCACCATCAGGCCGGCGCGCACGCCGTAGCTCGGCGCCAGCGCGTGCTCGATGTACAGCTGCTCGACCTCGGATTCGCCGGCATCCTCCGCTGAGGCGATGGCGTGTTCCCACTCCAGTTCGCCGTAGATGCGCGTGGATTCGTCGAAGGCATGGGTAAAGCCGATCACCGCACGGCTGAGGTCGAACTGCGCATCGGCCGAACGCGCCGTGGGCCGGTTGTAGTCTAGCTGTCCGTAGCCCCACAACGTGGTGCCTTCACCCACCGCATTGCCGGGATTGGGCGATGTCGTGCCGGAATTCGGAGTGACGGGCACGGCATTCGCCACGGCGACAGAACCCGGCTGCAGTGCGGGCGGGGTTGCTGCGGCACTCACAGTCCCGGCCTTCTGCGTCGGCGCGGCGCGCATCTGCTCGACTTCGGCCTTGAGCGCGGCCACCTCGGTACGCAGCGCCTCGACTTCGGATTTGAGCGCCGCGTCGTTGGCATGCGCGGGAATGGACTGCATGGCAAAACCGCCGGCCAATGCCAGTCCGGCAAGAAACGTTCGCATTCAAGGTACTCCTGATCAAGATTCGGAGGATTCCGTAATGCGAACGATTCTCACTTACATCAATGCGAATGTCAATCGCCTCATTGGGCTGACGATCGGATCAATCAATCCCAGCGGTCGTCGCGGGTGAAGACGCTGCCGTCTTCGACCTTCACCGGAAATTTCGCGGTCGGCTCGTAGGCCGGGGGGCACAGCACCGCGCCGCTGCGCACGTCGAACTTCGCGCCATGGCGCGGGCATTCGATCTCGAAGCCGCGCAGTTCGCCGCCGGTCAGCTCGCCGCCGTCGTGCGTGCACACGTCTTCGATCGCGTACAACTCGCCGTCGATGTTGAACACCGCGATCGGCACATCGCCGTCGTAGACGACCTTGTATTCGCCCGGCAGCAACTCGGGCATGGCACAGACGCGAACCCAATTCCCGACGGCATCCGCGCTCACAACTGCTTCTCCAGGAACTCGAAACGCAAGTCGTCCCGCTTGGGCATCCCGAAGCGCTCGTCGCCGTAGGGAAAGGGCTTGAACTTGCCGGTGCGCCGATAACCGCGGCGCGCGTACCACGCGATCAGGTCGTCGCGCAAGGAAATCACCGTCATTTCCATTTTTCCACATTTCCACTCAGCGCGGGCGACGTACTCGGCTTCGCTCAGGGTTTGCTTGCCGATGCCGCCGCCTTGTTGCGTTGGATCGACCGCGAACATGCCGAAATAGCAGGTTTCCCCCTGCCTTTCGATGTGGCAGCACACGCGCAGGTTTCCGCCGGATTCGCCAAGCAGCACGCGGCTATCGGGCCTGGCGACGACTTCCGCGACGCCCGCCGCATCCACGCGCTGGCCGTCGAGCAGGTCCGCCTCGGTCGTCCAGCCGGCACGACTCGAATCGCCGCGATAGGCGGATTCGACCAGGGCCACGATGGCGGGGATATCCGCCGCGCCTGCAGCACGGAACGCGAGCGGCGTTGCGTTCAAGTCCAATTCCGTCAATCCCATCTACATCATCCCAGCATCTTGCGCACGCGCGCGATCGCGTCGACGAAGGCGTCGACCTCGGCGCGCGTGTTGTAGAACGACAACGAAGCGCGCAGCGTCGCCGGCACGCCGAAGAATTGCATCAGCGGATGCGCGCAGTGATGGCCCGAGCGCACCGCCACGCCTTCGTGGTCGAGCAAGGTGGCGAGATCGTGCGCATGCGCGCCGTCGATCAGGAACGACAACACCGCCGCCTTGTGCGGCGCCTCGCCGAACAGGCGCAGGCCCGGCACGGATTTCAGCGCGGCGGTGGCGTAGCCGAGCAAATCCTGCTCGTAGGCAGCGATGCGCTCCCGGCCGACGGATTCGACGTAATCCAATGCGGCGCCAAGGCCGACGACGCCGGCGATGTTCGGCGTGCCCGCTTCGAACTTGTGCGGCGGATCGGCGAAGGTGGTTTTCTCGATACGCACTTCGCGGATCATCTCACCGCCGCCGAAGAACGGCGGCATCGCGGCAAGGTGTTCCTTGCGCGCCCACAACATGCCGGTGCCGGTCGGACCGAACAGCTTGTGTCCGGTCAGCACGTAGAAATCGCAGCCCAGCGACTGCACGTCGATGGGCATGTGCGGCGCGGCCTGAGAACCGTCCACGAGCAACGGGATTCCACTCGCGCGGCAGGCTTTCGCCAATTCGCGCAC
>JAICYA010000428.1 GCA_025934455.1 Rudaea sp. | reverse complement strand
TTCAACATGGGCGCGATGGAGAACAAGGGCCTCAACGTCTTCAACTCGAAGTACCTGTTGGCCGACCCGGACACCACCACCGACGACGAATACCGCCACATCGAGGCGGTGATCGCGCACGAGTATTTCCACAACTGGAGCGGCAACCGAGTCACCTGCCGCGACTGGTTCCAGTTGTCGTTGAAGGAAGGCTTTACCGTGTTTCGTGAACAGCAGTTCTGCGGCGACATGCAATCCGCGGCGCTGCAGCGCATAGACGAAGTGGGCACGTTGCGACGCGTGCAGTTTCCGGAAGACGCAGGTCCACTGGCGCACCCGGTGCGCCCTGCCGAATACACGGCGATAGACAACTTCTACACGCCGACCGTCTATGAAAAAGGCGCGGAGCTGGTGCGCATGATCGCCGGACGATTGGGACCGGAGCGCTTCCGCCGCGGCACCGATTTGTATTTCTCGCGCAACGATGGTCGCGCTGCGACTATCGAGGATTTCCTTGCCGCGCTGGGCGACGCCAACGACCTCGATCTTTCGCCGTACCTCATCTGGTATGCGCAGGCTGGCACGCCGCAGGTGACCGCCAGCAGCGATTACGATCCTGCTTCGCGCACGTACACCTTGACGCTTGCGCAGACCACCGCGCCCACGCCCGGCCAGACGGAAAAGTCGCCGCTTCCGATTCCGGTGCGCGTGGCCTTGTACGCGCCGGATGGTTCGCGCATACCGATGCGTTCGCACGACGAACCCGCGCGCGCGCACGAAGAATGCGTGCTGGAACTCACGCAACGCCAGCAGCATTTTGTGTTCGTGCAGGTGGACACGCGCCCCGCACCTTCCCTGCTGCGCGGCTTTTCCGCGCCGGTGCAATGGCAACACAACGGCGCGCCGCGCGAACTCGCGCTGTTGCTGCGCCACGAAAGCGAAGGCTACGATCGCTGGAATGCCGGCCAGCAGCTCGCGGCGTCGGCGTATGACGGTTTGCATGCAGGCGCGCAGGATCGCTCGTCACTCGACGCATGGTGTGCCGCATTGGCGGAATTGTTCGATGCCGATGCGGCGAGGCTCGACCCTGCATTGCTCTCGGAGCTGCTGATACCGCCGTCGTGGGTCGAGCTGGGCGCTCGCCACGATCCGCTCGATCCGGAGCGCGTGCACCTGGCTCGCGAGGCATTGGAAAACACGCTCGCAGCCCGGCTCGGTGGCTGCCTGCAGACACGCTATCGCGCGTTGCATCAGGACGAAACCGGCGCGCTGGATGCGGCGGCGCAAGCGCGGCGGCGCCTGAAAGGCCGTGTGCTCGCCTTGTTGTTGCGCGCCGATCCGGGTGTGGGCGCAACATTGGCCGTCACGCAGTACGAATACGCGCTTTCAATGACCGATCGCTTGTCGGCATTGGCCGCACTGGTTCGCGCGAGCGCAATGCCGGCGGAGGAAACCTTGCGCGATTTCCGTGCCCGTTACGACGGCAAGCCGCTGGTATTGGACAAGTGGTTCGCGTTGCAGGCGCAGGCACCCGCGCGCGAAACACTGGAACGCGTGCAGGCGCTGAGCGCGGATCCGGCTTTCAGCCAGCACAACCCCAACCGCGTGCAGTCACTGTTCGGCGCGTTCGCGCGAGGCAACCCGGTCGGCTTTCATCGGCCGGACGGCGAGGGCTATCGCTATATCGCGGAAAAAGTGATCGAGATCGACGCGCTGAATCCGCAGAATGGCGCGCGCCTGGCCAAGGCCTTCGAAAGCTGGCACAAGCTGGAACCGCGGCGGCGCGCAGTTGCGTTGACGACGTTGCAGGAGATGAACCGGCGATCGGGATTGTCGCGCGATCTCGCCGACATTCTGTCGCGAATGCTGGCGGACGCCTGAGGCAGCTCAGGCCTGCAAGGCCGAATCCAGTTCCTGCATGTGCCGCTCGATGGAGCTGAGCTTCTCGGCGTCCCCTTGTGTGCGAAGCTCCTCGGCCA
>JAICYA010000366.1 GCA_025934455.1 Rudaea sp. | reverse complement strand
GGAATTTTTTTGTTAGCCGGCAAGTCCTCCAGGCGGCTGCTCTGAAAGATTCCTTCGTAACTGCCAAAATCCGTTTGGAACCAGGCGGGCGGATTGCCAGACATTTTCCATTCGGTGGATTCGCCATTGATCCTGCGTCCCGATTTCGCCGCCAGTCTCGATCTCGGCACCAACCTGCTCCAGGCCGCGTTGCAGGTTCTGCTCACACGCGAATTGATGGTGCGCCTGGGGCCGGTCTGGGCGCTGGTACTGGACGGTGTAGTCAAGGCCGTCATGCTCGCCGGCCTGATCGTGTTCGGCGCCGGCTGGATCGCCATCGTTGCCGTGATCACGCGGGCCAGCGCCTACGGTGTATTCAAACCCGCCAACGATAGTTTGTATACCCTGGTCGATGCGGAGACGCGCTACAAGGGCAAGAACTTCATCGATACCGTAGTCTGGCGCTTCGGCGATGTGGTCATCACCAGCGGATTGAACGTGCTGCGCGGCGCTGGCGTCGCGATCGCGGGTCTTGCCGGACTGTCGATACTCGCCGCGGCTGCGTCGAGTTTCCTGGGCTGGCGGGTGGGAAGGGCGCGGGAGCTGCAAGGCGACAAGGCGGTTCCTGCACACTGATCACGCGACGCTGCGCAGTTCCGGTTCCGGTTTCGGTTTTGCCGTAGCCGCACGCAATTCCGCCGGATCGAAGTCGTCCACGTCGATGAACTCCTGCGCGGCCGCACGCACGCGTTCGAGCAGACTGCATTCCTCGGCGCTGAGCGCGCCGGTTTGCACGGCTTCGGCGAGTTGCGCATCGGCATCCAGCGCCTTGATCGCGCCGGACTTGAGCGCCTTGGCGAACTTGCGCTCGACCGGTTCGGCGGCGATGACATCGGGCAGCAGCGCGTTCATGCGTCCGACCGGATTGTTCGCGCTCGGCGTGAGGTAGATCCATTCGGCGAGACGTGCACGCGCATCGTTCGGCGCGCACAGGATCGTGGCGACGCGGTGGCCTAGGCGGTCGGATGGGAGGGCCTCGCGGCGGCCGATCGGAAAGATCAGCGCGCGCAACAACCACGCCACCGGACGGATCGGGAAGTTGCGCAAGGTCCCGTCGAGCGCGCTCTGCATGCGGTACGCGCAATCGTGGAACGCCCAGGCCAGCAACGGCTGGTCGGCGACCGGGCGGCCCTGGTCCTCGTAACGCTTGAGCATCGCGCTGGCGATGTAGAGGTTGGACAACACGTCGCCGAGGCGTGCGGAAATTTTTTCCTTGAACTTGAGCTTGCCGCCGAGCGTGAGCATGGCGGTGTCGGCGGCGAGCGCCAGGTTCGCCGCGTAGCGGTTGAGCTTGCGGTAGAAACGCCGCGTGTACTTGTCGCCCGGCGCGCCGCCGATGCGTGCGTGGCTGAGGCCGAGCACGAAGCTGCGCGCGGCATTGGAAATCGCGAAGCCGACGTGGCGGAACAGGACGCGGTCGAATTCGGTCAGGCGCTGCCGGTAGTCGGCAATCTGCGCGGCCTGCAGCTCCTTGAGCACGAACGGATGGCAGCGGATCGCGCCCTGGCCGAAGATCATCAGGCTGCGCGTCATGATGTTCGCGCCTTCCACCGTGATCGCGATCGGCGCGGTCTGCCACGAGCGGCCGGCGTAATTCGACGGGCCAAGTTGCACGGCCTTGCCGCCGTGCACGTCCATCACGTCGCGCGCGACTTCGCGGCCGAGTTCCGTGCAGTGGTACTTGGCGATGGCCGATCCCACCGCCGGTTTCTCGCCGCGGTCGACCGCCGCCGCGCTGGCGCGCGACAGTGCCGTGATCGCGTAGGCGTAGCCGCCGATGCGCGCAAGCGCTTCCTCGACGCCCTCGAAGCGGCCGATGGCCATGCCGAATTGCTTGCGGATGCGCGCGTAGGCGCCGGTCGCGATCGCACCCATGCGCACGCCGCCTGAGGCGTTCGCGGGCAGGGTGATGCCGCGGCCGATGGACAGGCATTCGACCAGCATGCGCCAGCCCTGGCCGGCCATCTTCTCGCCACCGATGAGTTGCGACAGCGGTACGAACACGTCCTTGCCGCGCAACGGGCCGTTCAGGAACGCGGCGTTGAGCGGAAAATGCCGGCGGCCGATTTCCAGGCCCTTCGTCTCGCGCGGAATCAGTGCCAGCGTGATGCCGAGGTCTTCGTTGTCGCCGAGTAGATGATCCGGATCGTACATGCGGAAGGCGAGGCCGATGATCGTGGCGGCCGGGGCGAGGGTGATGTAGCGCTTGTCGAAGGTCAGGCGCACGCCGACCACGTTCCCGCCCTGCCATTCGCCCTTGCAGACGATGCCGTAGTCGGGAATCGAGGTGGCGTCGGAACCCGCATGCGGACCGGTCAGGGCGAAACAGGGAATCTCGCGGCCATCGGCGAGGCGCGGCAGGTAGTAATCGCGCTGCTCGGGCGTGCCGTAATGCAGCAGCAGTTCGCCGGGGCCGAGCGAGTTCGGCACGGCGACCGTCGATGCAACGACGCCCGAGCGGCTCGACAGCTTCACGAGCACGCAGGAGTGG
>JAICYA010000012.1 GCA_025934455.1 Rudaea sp. | reverse complement strand
GGCGGGCCAGCACATCGTCTGCGCCAGCATTGACGCGTCCGGTGCGTATTTCGAGATGACCTTGCAGGGCACGGATGCGAAAGGCCAGCAAACCGAGCTCGAATTACGCATCCCGCATGCGATGGTCAAGCTGATCATGTCGCTGCACGATGATCATCCGTTCGGCTTCCAGGCGCGCAAGGATTGAGGCGGCGCCAGTCGCCGCCGTCGAGCAATTCCAGCGGAGTAAAGCGCGCCTTGTAGTCCATCTTCGGATGGCGCGTGATCCAGAATCCGAGATAGACATAAGCCAGATCGCGTTCGCGCGCGAGTCCGATCTGGCGCAGGATCGCGCAGGTGCCAAGGCCACGCGCGGATTCGTGCGGATCGAAGAATGTGTAGACCGCCGACAGTCCCGTCGCGGTGAAGTCAGTGACGGCAACGGCGAGCAGGCGCCCGTGCAAGCGCAGTTCGATGAATTGGGTCGGACTCCACGCTGTGAACAGGAAGCGTTCGAAATCCTCGGTCGCCGGATCGTCCATGCCGCCATCGCGGTGGCGCGCATCGAGATAGCGCCGGTACAGGTCGAAGTATTCGTCGGTGAATGCCGGCGGCGCGATGCGCAATTCCAGATCGCGATTGCGCGCCAGGCAACGGCGCTGGCTGCGGTCGGGAACGAATTCGGCGACCGGGACGCGCGCCGGGATGCAGGCGCGGCAACCGGGGCAGTGCGGCCGGTAGACGTGGCCGCCGGCGCGGCGGTAGCCCTTGGCCAATGCGACATCGTATACTTGTGGAAGATGCGGCGAAGCCGGGTCGATGACCAGGTTCTGCGCCGTGCGCTCCGCGAAATACCCGCACGGATGCGGCAGGGTCTGGAACAGGCGGACGACGTCGGATTTCACGCTTGCAGTGTAGCGCCGTCAGTAAATACCCAGATAGCGCAGCAGGATTAGCAGTACGATCGCGCCGATCAATGCAATGCGCAGCTTCGCCGCCAGGGACATTCCCGCGCGGGACGGCGCCTTCTGCTCGCGCGCCTGCGCGAGTTCCTCGGCGAAGCGCGTGGCCGGCGCGATGCCGATGTCGCGCAGCATCGCGCGCGCGCGCGGCTGGTCCTCGGCCTTGACGATCCACACCGCCGGCCATGTCGACGAATCCTGCTTGGCGCTATAGCTCGGACCCGTGTAATCGTGACCGGCGTAGGCGCGACGGTTGGTCACGCGCGTCTCGATGCCGGCTTCGTTGAGCAGGGTAACGATGCGTTCGACGTTCTCGATGCGCGGCGAGGAAAATATCTGTCTCATGGCGCAGGCGTGTCCGGCAGCACACGCAGCATGCCCTCCTGCGCGGTCGAGGCGACGAGCTTGCCATCGCGCGTGTAGATCATGCCACGGGTCAGGCCGCGCGCACCCTGCGCGCTCGGGCTGTCGCAGGCGTACAGCAGCCAGTCGTCGACGCGGAACGGGCGATGGAACCAGATTGCGTGATCCAGGCTCGCCATCTGCACGTTGTGCTGCAGGTAGGAAATCCCGTGCGGCAGCGTGGCCGTGCCGATCAGGTGAAAATCCGAAGCATAAGCCAGCATCGCGCGATGCAGGGTATCGTCGTCCGGCGCGCGTCCGGCGAGGCGAAACCAGATCTGCTGGAACGGCGGGCGTTTCGCCGGCTTCAATTCGTTGCGCGGATAGACCGGACGGAATTCGAACGGTCCCTTGCGCGCCAGCCAGCGCTGCGCTTTCACCGGCAGCTTGGCCAGTTCTTCGGCTGGAACGGGTTCAGGCGGATTCAGGTCTTCCGGGGGCGGCACGTCCGGCATGCTGAGCTGGTGCTCGACGCCGGGTTCGGCAATCTGGAACGAGGCGGCGGCATTCAGGATCGTTTCGCCGTGCTGGATCGCGATGATGCGGCGCACCGAAAAACTCTTGCCGTCGCGGGCACGGTCCACTTCGAAGACGATCGGCGCCTCGATGTCGCCGGCGCGCAGGAAATAGGCGTGCAGCGAATGCACCGCGCGCGAGCCATCCACGGTGCGTTGCGCCGCCGACAGCGCCTGTCCCAGCACTTGTCCGCCGAACACGTACTTGGTGCCGATGTCGCGGCTCTGGCCGCGGAACAGGTTTTCTTCCAGCCGTTCGAGCTGCAACAGGTCGATGAGTTCGCCGACGATGGGATTCGACATGGAAATTCCTAAGGCTGCAAACGTTGGAGTCCGCTCGCGGGAACAATGTCCTGCCACGGAAACAGTGGCCCCGGATCCTGGCGGCGGCGCAGCATCACCTGCGGATCGTCGCTGGCCGGCTCCAGGCGCGTGTCCAGGTCTTCGTGCCCGGCGATGTATTTGAGATTCGGCAGTTCCTGCCGCAACTGCCGTAGTAGCGCGAGCAGGGCGTCGATTTGCGCTTTGGTGTAGGGCACTGTCCAGTTCTGGTGGTGGCTGTCGCCCCAGTGTGGATAGCGGCCGATGTTGGACAGTTCAATGCCGATCGAGCGTGGGTTGTGGCCGTAGGTGTGATTGGCCACGCGATCGTCGGGAACGTAGCGGTAGATAGTGCCGTCGGTGTCGATGTAGTAATGCCCGCTGTTGCCGGTCTGCGATTTTTCGTAGCGAATGCGCTCGCCGAATTCGCGCGTCATCTTCATGTCCGGCAATTCGGTGCAGTGGATCACGACGAGGTCGACTGCCGACAGCGGGCGCTTTT
Organism: Rudaea sp.; assembly: GCA_025934455.1. Next base: position 11,643 of record JAICYA010000012.1, on the reverse strand, counting down.
CGAGCCGCGCCACGTAGGGCAGGGGTTGATCGTGGATGGGCAGTGCGATGGGCATGCGATAATTGTCGCATGAAGCCTTTCCTGATCCTCTCCCATGGCCTGCACAGCAGTCCGGACGCCACGAAAGTGAGTGCGCTGGCAGCTATTGCCGAGCCGATGGGCTTTTCCAGCGTGCGCCCGGATTACCGCGATCTCGACGCGTCCGGCGACGTGCGCCGCATCGACGAGCGCATTGCGCGGCTGGTCGAACACGCACCGCAGGATGTGCCGGTGATCCTGGCTGGATCGAGCATGGGCGCGTTCGTTTCGGGATTCGCGTCGCTGCAATTGAATTGCGCCGGCCTGTTCCTGATGGCCTTGCCGGTGGAAATTCCCGGCTACACGCGGCGCTTCGATGCGGCGCGCGTGCCGACCGCGCTCGTGCATGGCTGGAGCGACGCCTTGTGTCCGGTGGATGCGGCGATCGCGTTCGCGCGTGCGCGCGAGGACGAGATCGTGCTGGTGCGCGACGATCATCGGTTGTCGAATCACGTCGATTTCGTTGCCGACCGCTTCGGCGAATTCCTGCAGCGCTTCGCCTGATGCGCGATTTCTTCGCGACCTGCCCGAAGGGCCTGGAATACCTGCTCGTCGACGAGTTGAAAGCGCTGGGCGCGGCGGACGTGCACGAGGCGCTGGCCGGCGTGCATTTCGGCGGAGAATTGGAGGTCGGTTATCGCGCCTGCCTGTGGTCGCGCCTCGCGAGCCGGATATTGATGCCCCTCGCGCAGTTCGACGTGCCCGATGCGGATGCGCTCTACGCCGGCGCACGCGCCATCGACTGGCCCGCGCACATGGACATTGCCACGAGCTTTGCGGTGGACGCCGTCGGCAGCGTGCAAGGCCTGACCCACAGCCAGTACGCAGCCTTGCGGGTGAAGGATGCGATCGTGGATGCGTTCCGCGATGCGACCGGCGAACGCCCGAACGTCGATACGGAAAATCCCGGCCTGCGAGTGAATCTGGTCTTGCGCCGTGGCCGCGCCATCGTCGGCCTCAATCTTTCCGGTCCGCCGCTGCACCAGCGCGGCTACCGCAAGGGCGCGGGGCTGGCGCCGCTGAAGGAAAACCTTGCCGCGGCGATGTTGCTGCGTGCCGGCTGGCCGCAGGTTTACGTGGCCGGCGGCGGACTGGTCGATCCGCTGTGCGGCTCGGGCACGCTGCCGATCGAAGCGGCGTTGATGGTGGCGGACGTCGCTCCCGGCCTGCGCCGCGCGCATTGGGGATTTCTCGGCTGGCGCGGTCACGATGCGGCATTGTGGAAAACGCTGCACGACGAGGCGCAGGCGCGCGCACAGACAGGCTTGCAGGCGCTGCGCCCGGTGTTCTTCGGCTTCGACGAGAACCCGGCCGTGCTCAACGAGGCCAAGCGCAACGCCCAGGAAGCGCAGCTTTCCGGGTTCATTCAACTCGGGCGGCAGACGCTGGAACATCTGCATCGTCCGCACGAACTGGAACAGCCGGGCCTGCTCATCACCAATCCGCCCTACGGCGAACGCATGGGCGTGGACGCGGATGTCATCGCGCTGTATCGCCAGCTCGGCGCGAAACTGAAAACCGAATTTCGCGGCTGGCGCGCCGCCGTCATCGCCGCGGACGAGGCGCACGGTCATGCGCTCGGCCTGCGCTCCGACAAGCGCTACAAGCTGTACAACGGCGCGATCGAATGCACGCTGCTGAGTTTCGAGATCGCCGAACAGGATGCGCCGCGGCCGGAACCGAAGCCGCTTTCGGCCGGCGCGCAGATGGTGAAGAACCGCATCGAGAAGAATTTCCGCCATCTGCGCAAGATCGCCGCGCGCGAAAATATTGAATGCTGGCGCGTGTACGACGCCGATCTGCCCGAATACGCCGCCGCCATCGATATCTACGGCGAGCATTTGCACATCCAGGAATACCAGGCGCCGGCCAGCGTGGACGAGAACCTCGCGCGCACGCGCTGGCGCGAGCTGGTGCGCGCTGCGGGCGAGGCACTGGGAATTCCGCGCGAACGCATCGCGCTCAAGCAACGCCGGCGCGGCAAGGGCGGCGAAAAGTACGGACGCCTCGACGAGCGCGGCGAATTCCTGGAAGTGAACGAGGGAGACCTGAAATTCCTCGTCAACCTGCACGATTACCTCGACACCGGTTTGTTCCTCGACCACCGCCCGCTGCGCGCGCGCGTGCGCGAGCTGGCGCGCGGCAAGCGTTTCCTGAACCTGTTCTGCTACACCGGCAGCGTCAGCGTCTACGCGGCGGCAGGCGGCGCGGCGGAAACGGTCAGCGTGGATTTGTCGCAGACCTACCTGGATTGGGCCGCGCGCAATTTCGCGCTCAACGATCTCGATCCTGCTTGCAACCGGCTGGTCCGCGATGACGCGGCGACGTACCTGCAATCGCATTCCGCGATGTTCGATCTGATCTTCGTCGATCCGCCGACGTTCTCCAATTCCAAGCGCGCCGAGGACTTCGACGTGCAGCGCGACCACGTGCGCCTGCTCAACCTGTGCGCGGACCGCCTGTTGCCCGGCGGCACGATCCTGTTTTCGAACAATTTCCGCCGCTTCAAGCTGGACGAGGAGGGACTCGCGCGCTTCGCGATCCGCGAGATCAGTGCGCAGACAATTCCCTTCGATTTCGCGCGTCATGCACGCATCCATCGAGCCTGGGAACTGCGCCTGAAGTGATCGCGTTCAGGTTCGTCGGAGCGAAGCTGAACAAGCCAGAGTGTGGCGGGTGAATTTCAGTTTCGATTCAGCCGCGCGGATCGACCATGCGCCTGCGGCATTCCGATCGCACGAAGTTGTTCCGGGAGACGACCATGACGATTCGCAAACGTGGGTTCCGTGCACTGGTTCTGGGCTTGCTCGTGATGGCCGGCCTGGCGCTGGCTCCGGCCGCGTTCGCTGGTGGCCATGTCAGCATCGGCATCAACCTGCCCGGCGTAAGTCTTGGTTACTGGGGTGGTCATCACGGCCACGGCTACGTGAACGTAGGCGGTTACTACGGCGGCGGCTACTATGACGGTGGCTATTACGGTGGCGGTTACTATTCGCCGGCGTACTACGACAGCTACTACTACGCGCCCGCTCCTGTGTACTACGCGCCGGCGCCCGTTTACTACGGTAGCTACTACTCTGCGCCGGTGTACCGCAGCCACTCTCGCAGCCGCTACTACGACCGTGGCTATCATCGCGCTGGTTACAGCCGCGGCTATTCCTGCGGATCGTCGGACCCGCGCTACTGCCGCTGAGCGCGCAGGTTCTCGCGCGAAGCCCGTCGCGTTCCGCGCGGCGGGCTTTTTTCATGCGCTTAACCATCGTGGAATCGACAACCTGCTAGCATAGCGAGGCTATGCAGGGGACTCTTCCATGACTTCGCCGACAAGGCCCAACGAGCGCGTCGCCGCTCCCGAGGCGTGGACTTTCTTTCGCCAATGGCTGAAGAATCCGCTTGGCATCGCCGCGCTGTCGCCGTCCGGCCGGCAATTGACCCGGCAGATGATTTCCGAACTGCCGCACGGTACGCAGCGCGTCATCGAACTCGGCGGCGGCACCGGCGTGTTTACGCGCGCGATGCTGGCGCACGGCATCGCTCCGCGCGACCTGCTCGTGCTCGAACTCAACGAGGCGCTGTACCAGCACCTGCGCGCGCATTTTCCCGACGTGCGCGTGGAATGCGGCGATGCGCGTGAATTGAAGCCGATCGCGCAGCGCGACGGTTATCTCGACCAAGGTCCCGTGGACGCGATCATCAGCGGACTTGGCCTGCTGTCAATGTCGCGGCAGACTCAGGCCGAGATCCTGCAGGCCGCATTTTCCGTGCTCAAGCCCGATGGCCGCTTGATCCAGTTCACCTACGGGCCGAAATCGCCCGTGCCGCGCGACCTGCTCGACGAACTCGATCTTTCCGTGCGCCGCGGCGGCTTCGCCTGGTGGAACGTGCCACCGGCGTCGGTGTACGTCTACACGCGCAATCGCTCACGCGCGGTGCACGCGGTGCGGGTCGAGGGCAAGCGTTGACGGTTGAGAATTGGCCGCGCTGCCCGTATCATGCGCGCCTTCGACAGCACCCGGAGAGGTGGCAGAGTGGTCGAATGTACCTGACTCGAAATCAGGCGTGCGTTTATAGCGCACCGTGGGTTCGAATCCCACCCTCTCCGCCACTCCCGACATGAGCCTGATCTCCACCCCCGTTTCCTTCGGCGAACTGATCGACAAGATCACCATCCTGGAGATCAAGTCCGAGCAGATGCGCGATGCGGCCAAGCTCGCCAACGTGCGCGTGGAACTGGACATGCTCAATGCGACCTGGGCGCAGCATCCGGCCTCGCGCACGGATATTCTCGCGGACCGTGCGGAACTCAAGCGCATCAACCAGTCGCTGTGGGACATCGAGGACGAAATCCGCCTGAAGGAAAAGGCGCAGGATTTCGATGCGCGTTTCATCGAGCTGGCGCGCGCGGTGTACTTCACCAACGACAAGCGCGCCGCGGTCAAGCGCGCGATCAACCTCAAGCTCGGCTCGCAGTTGGTTGAGGAAAAGTCCTACCAGAATTACGGCGTAACGTCAGCCTGACTCTCGCGGAATTTCTCAAAGCGCTCGACCACATCGTCGACCGCGATCAACTCCATCACGCCCGGATATTCCAGTTTCGTGCCCCACGGCAATTCGGCGGCGGATTTGCCGCGGAACTTGCGTGCCGCGGCGTCGTAGCGGTTCACGCACCAGCGCCGGTCCGAGTACGGCCCGGAACGATCCGGATTGCTTGGCGCATGCAGGCCGAGCACCTTGGCGCCGACCGCGTTGGCCATGTGCATGGGACCGGAATCCGGCGTCAGCACGATGCTGGCGCGCCGGCACAGGGCGAGGAATTGCTTGAGCGTGTCCTTGCCGATCAGGTCGATGGGTGCCTGTTTGCACCGGCTCACGATGGCATTGCCGAACTCGCGTTCGAACGTGCTGGGTCCGCCGCATAGCGCGACGCGCCAGCCGTGGGTGGCAGCGTGATCCATCACCGCCGCGTAGCGATCCGGCGACCAGTTGCGCAGGCGATGGCTGGAGCAGGGACTCACCAGCAAGGTCGGGACATCGCCGGGCAGGTGCCTGGCGGCGAACTCTTGCGCGGAATCCGCAATCGGGATGTTCCAATCCACGGTGGTTTGTTTCAGGCCCAGCGGTTCGAGAAAACTCGCCATCGCATCCAGCACGTGCTCGCCGCTGCGCTGCGCGATGCGCGCATTCACGAACAGGCCGTGCAGATCTTTCGAGCGGGTCTTGTCGTAGCCGATGCGCAGGTCCGCACGCACCAGCGCACTGACCAGGTTCGCACGCAGCGCAACCTGCAGATGCAGCAGTGCATCGAATCGGTGTGCGGCCAGTTGCCGGCGCAACGCGGCGAATCCGCGCCAGCCGGCGGCCTTGTCGAAGATGAGAAATTCCACGCCTGGAATGTCGCCGACCAGTTTGTGTTCAAGCTTGCCGACGATCCAGGTCAGTCGGGTCTGCGGCCACGTACCTTGCAGCGTGCGCAGCAGCGGCACCACGTGGGTCACGTCGCCCAGCGCCGAGGTGCGCAGCAGGCACAGCGATTGCGGGGGACGGGTGGCGGAAAACGCGGTGTGCGGCATGCGGGCTGCTAAACTGGCAATGATGATGCAGGCGCAAGTCCAACCCACGCCCGACGGCGCGATTGTGTTCGACCCGGATGCCGTCGCACAAGCGGCATTCGACCCGGACTGGTTCGAGCCGGAGCACTGGCACGCGCGTGCGGCGGCGCAGGCGACGACGGGCGGCCGCGGCAGCGCGATGTTCGTCGACGCACCATTCGGCAATTGCGCGCTACGCCATTACCGGCGCGGCGGCATGGCGGCGCACGTGTTTGGCGACCGCTATCTGTGGACCGGGCCCGAACGCACGCGCAGCTTCGCCGAATTCCGCCTGCTGCAATCGCTGCGCGCAAAAGACCTGCCGGTGCCGCAGCCGATCGCCGCCCGCTTCCGGCGCGCAGGCCCACGGTATCGTGCGGATATCCTCACGCGTCGCGTCGAGCAGGCCGCGACGCTGGCCGAATTGATCGGGCAAGGCAAATTCGATGCCGCCATCGCATCGCGCGTCGGTGCGGAAATCGCGCGCTTCCACGCGCAAGGCGTCTATCACGCAGATTTGAACGCGCACAACATCTTGCTGACAAACGCCACGGTCTGGCTGATCGACTTTGATCGCGGCGAATTGCGCCATCCGGCGCGCACGTGGCAGCAGGCGAACCTGGCGCGGCTCCGGCGCTCGTTGCTGAAAATTGGCGCCGCACGCAACGGAGCGTCTGAATTCGAGCGCGATCTGTGGCAGCCACTGATGGCGGCTTGGGAAAAGGAGGGGGCGTCGTGAGCTTCGCGTTGCATTTTCTCGGCGTCGGTTCCGCGCAGGCAGTGGAACTGGGTTCGTCCGGCGCCGTGCTCGAGCGCGACGGCAAGCCGCTGCTGCTGATCGACTGTGGCCCGGAAACGCTGACCACGTACCTTGATGCCTACGCCGAGCCGCCGCGCGCGGTCTACGTCACGCACACGCACATGGATCACGTCGCAGGCCTCGAGCGATTGTTCTATCGCGTCTATTTCGACGCCGCACTGCGCGGCACGGTGCGCCTGTATGCGCATGCCGCGCTGATTCCGCATTTGCAATCGCGCGTGGCCGACTATCCACAGGTGGTGGCGGAGGGGGGTGCGAATTTCTGGGACGGCTTCCACGCCGTGCCATGCTCGCGCGGGTTCTGGCACGAGAACCTGTGGTTCGACGTGTTCCCGACGCGCCATCACGCGCCGCAGACCTCGTTCGGCATCGCCTTGCGCGGAGCGTTTGCCTGGACCGGCGACACGCGGCCGATTCCGGAAATGCTGGAACGATATGCACTGCCGCCAACACTCATCGCGCACGATTGCGCGCTGCACGGCAATCCTTCGCATACCGGCGTGGACGATCTGACGCGCGAGTACGCCGACGCAACGCGGAACAGGATGATGCTTTATCACTACGGCGGTGTCGCCGATGGCCAGGCACTGGCGGCGCGCGGCCATTGCGTGGCGCAGCGCGGCGAACGCGTTGCCTTGCCGCCGCCCGCGGCGTCCGCCGTGCTCGATTCCGAGGGTGGTGCATGAACGCTCCGACGATTCCTCCGCTGCCGCTACCGGCGCGCGATGCGCCGGTTCGGGATGCCTTGCGGCGCCCGCTGCACGATCTGCGCATTTCCGTGATCGACCGCTGCAATTTCCGCTGCACCTACTGCATGCCGGAAGACCAGTACGCACTCGACCACGTGTTTCTCGGCAAGGACCAGCGCCTGCGCTTCGAGGAGATCGAGCGCATCGCGCGCGCCTTCGTCGCGTTGGGCGTGCGCAAATTGCGCCTGACCGGCGGCGAGCCGCTGCTGCGCCGTGACCTGCACGAGCTGGTGCGCCAGCTCGCGCTGATCCCGAACGTGGAAGACATCGCCCTGACCACCAATGGCGTGTTGTTGCCCAGGGTCGCGCGCGCGTTGCGCGAGGCCGGCCTGCAACGCCTGACCGTGTCGCTGGACAGCCTCGATGCGGACACGTTCCGCGAGCTATCCGGCGGGCGTGGCGAGGTCGCCGAAGTGCTCGCCGGCATCGCTGCGGCAGAGGCGGCCGGTTTTACGCGGATCAAACTCAACTGCGTGGTCCTGCGCGGCGTCAACGACCATCAGGTGACGGATCTGGCCGAGCGTTTCCGCGGCACGCCGCACGTCGTGCGCTTCATCGAATACATGGACGTGGGCACGCTCAACCGCTGGAGCGCCGCCAATGTCGTGCCGAGCGCGGAACTGCTCGCGCGCCTGGCGGCGCGCTGGCCGCTGCGTGCGCTGGAACCGAACTATCGCGGCGAAGTCGCGCAGCGCTATGCCTGGGCCGACGGCGCCGGCGAGATCGGTTTCATCAGCTCGGTGTCGCAGCCGTTCTGCGGCGATTGCTCGCGGGCGCGCCTGTCGGCCGACGGCAAGCTCTACACCTGCCTGTTCGCGCGCACCGGCTTCGACCTGCGCGGCCCGCTACGCGACGGCGCCAGCGACGAAGAGCTGGCACGCCTGATCGGTGGGCGCTGGCAAGTGCGCAGCGACCGCTACAGCGAGCAGCGCGCCGAACTGCGCAAGGCGGGGAATCCCGAAAAAGTGGAAATGTTCAGTATCGGCGGATGACATGAGCAAACCCAAGTCCACGCTTTCGCATGTCGGCGCAGACGGCCGCCCGCGCATGGTCGATGTCGGCGCCAAGGTCGCGACCGCGCGCAGCGCCACTGCGCAGGCGATCGTGCGCTTTCCCGCCGCCGTCGCCCGCGCCTTGCGCGCACAAGGCATGCGCGCGAAAAAGGGGCCGGTCGTGGACACCGCCATCGTCGCCGGCACCCTGGCGGTCAAGCGCACGCACGAGTTGATACCGTTTTGTCATCCGCTGGCGATCGAGCGTTGCGATTTCACGGTGGAGTTTGCCACGCCGACCGAGTTGGCGATTCGCTGCAAAGTCGCGGTCACGCACAAGACCGGCGTGGAAATGGAAGCATTGACGGGGGCGAGCGTCGCCGCGCTCACCGTCTACGACATGTGCAAGGCGCTGTCGCACGAAATCGTGATTGCGGATGTGCGGCTGCTAAAGAAATCCGGTGGCAAACGCCGTGTGCGTCTAGGGAAAATCCTCGGATGAATTATCGCGTGCTGTATTTTGCCTCGCTGCGCGACCGCGCCGGGATCGATGCCGAACAGGTGGAATCGCGCGCCGGCGATGCACGTGGCCTGTACACGGAATTGCGCGCACGCTACGGGTTCGCCCTGGGCGAAGATCGCCTGCGCGTTGCGATCAACGGCGCGTTCGCTGGCTGGGAACAGGCGTTGCGCGATGGCGACGAGGTGGTGTTCATTCCCCCCGTGAGTGGCGGCTGAAATGTTCCGCCTCAGTGAAAATCCCATCGACGCCGCCACGCTCACGCGCGAACTCGCGCAGGCGGGCGCGGGCGCCTGCGCGACGTTCGAAGGCTGGGTGCGCGATCACAACGAAGGCCGCGCGGTCTTGCGTCTTGGCTACCAGGCCTATGCGCCGCTGGCAAAGACCGAGGGCGAGCGTATTCTCGAAGAGGCGCGCAAGAAATTCGCGATCATGGATGTGCGCTGCGCGCATCGTGTCGGCACGCTGGACATCGGCGACCTGGCGGTGTGGGTCGGCGTCAGCGCCGCGCACCGAGCCGACGCCTTCGATGCCTGCCGCTACGTCATCGATGAAGTAAAGCGGCGCGTGCCGATCTGGAAGAACGAGCATTACGCCGACGGCGAATCGGGCTGGCTGCATCCGGACAACACGCCGGTGGAGTAACGCAATCGCCTTGTCTGGGCAGCGCGTGTGCGGTATCCTGCGCGGCCTTTTCGGAGAGGTCGCGCGTCGTGTCAGCGGTGCGCGGATGAGGCAGGATGCCGAATGGCTCACGCTTCAGGGACGAAGCTCTGCGAAAAAGTTTTCATCCGGAGAGGTGTCCGAGTGGTTGAAGGAGCACGCCTGGAAAGTGTGTAAGCGGGTCAAACCGCTTCGCGGGTTCGAATCCCGCTCTCTCCGCCAGATTCAATCCACCACTTATGGTGGCCCCGTTGGTTCTCTCGCGACGATAGTTTGCAAACCCCGCCAGGGCCGGAAGGCAGCAACGGTAGTGAATGATTCGGGTGCCGGGATGCGGCTGACGGGGCCGCCACCATCATGCTGCTGCGGTCGTCCAGGACCGCGAAGATCACGAAGCGGCCATCCGTAGCCGCACTCCTCAAAAAAGCTACAATCACGGTTCTTCCGAATGGGATGAGCCGTGTCGTACCAAGTCCTGGCCCGCAAGTGGCGCCCGAAGAAATTTTCCGAGCTGGTCGGCCAGGAGCACGTCGTGCGCGCGCTGTCCAACGCGCTCGACTCGCAGCGCATGCACCACGCCTTCCTGTTCACCGGCACGCGCGGCATCGGCAAGACCACCATCGCGCGCATCTTCGCCAAGTCGCTGAACTGCGAACGCGGGCAGTCGTCCAATCCCTGCGGCGAATGCGCGGCCTGCCGCGACATCGACGCCGGCCGCTTCATGGACATGATCGAGATCGACGCGGCCAGTAACACCGGCGTCGACAACGTGCGCGACCTGATCGAGAACGCGCAGTATTCGCCCTCGCGCGGCCGCTTCAAGGTGTACCTCATCGACGAGGTGCACATGCTCAGCAAATCCGCGTTCAACGCGCTTTTGAAAACGCTGGAAGAACCGCCGCCGCACGTGAAGTTCCTGCTCGCGACGACCGATCCGGAAAAACTGCCGGTGACGGTGCTGTCGCGCTGCCTGAAATTCAATCTCAAGCGCCTGCTGCCCGAACAGATCGTCGGCCAGATGCGGCACATCCTCGACGCCGAACAGATCGGCTACGACGGCGAAGCTCTGGACGAACTCGCGCGCGGCGCCGACGGATCGCTGCGCGACGGACTCTCGCTGCTGGACCAGGCCATCGCCTACGGCGCGGGCAAGGTGAACGCCGCCGAGGTGCGCCAGATGCTTGGCAGCATCGAGCGCGGCCAGGTATTTGCCCTGCTCGAATCCGTACATGCGAGTGACGGCGCCAAGTTGATGGCGCAGGTCGAACACCTGGCCGAATTCGCGCCGGATTTCGCCGGTGTGCTCGACGACATCGCCGCGGCGCTGCATCGCGTGCAGATCGCGCAACTGGTCGGCACGGCGGATAGCGACCCGCGCGTTACCACGCTGGCGGATGCGCTCGGCGCCGAGGAAGTGCAGCTTTATTACCAGATCGCGACGACCGGTCGCCGCGACCTGCCGATCGCGCCGACGCCACGCGCGGGTTTCGAAATGACTTTGCTGCGCATGCTCGCATTTCGTCCGGTGGACACGAAGCAGGCCGTCGCAGTTCAGAAACCCGAGTCGACAAAGACGAAGCCATCTGAACCGCGGTCATCGCAAGTTTCCGCATCCAGGCCAGAACCGGCGCGCGAAGCGCCTGTGGCGGCGCCGGCCGGTACGCATGCCGACGCGCAGCAGGCGGCGGATGCGGGAGACTGGCCCGCCTTGATCGCCGCGGCCGGTTTGCGTGGGCCGATCGGACAACTCGCCCAGCACGCGGCCTTGCTCGGCATCGACGATGGTGTCGTGCGCCTTGAACTCAAACCGGATCACGAGCATCTGCGCGCACCGTTGCTGGTGACGCAATTGCAGGACGCGCTTGGCAAGGCGCTGGGCAGTGCGGTGACGGTGCGTTTCGAGAAATCCGCCGCCGCGCCGCGGCAGACGCCGGCCGACATCGCGCGCGATCAACGCAGCGCACGCCAACAAGCTGCCGAGCAGGCGCTGGAAGCGGACCCCCTCGTGCAAGGCATGATCCGCGACTTCGGCGCGCGCGTGATTCCCGAATCGATCAAGGCAGTGGAGAAGTGACATGCGCGGACCCATGGCGCAACTGATGCAACAAGCCCAGCGCATGCAGGACGACCTCAAGCGTGCGCAGGAAGAACTGGCCAAGCTCGAAGTCACCGGTCAATCCGGTGGCGGCGTGGTCAGCGTGACCATGAACGGTCGCCACGAAGTGCGCAGCGT
>JAICYA010000392.1 GCA_025934455.1 Rudaea sp. | reverse complement strand
CCATCCGACCGTGGCGTATTCGCTGTCGACGCTGGCCAACGTCGCGGTCAAGCAGGGCGATTACAAGACCGCCGTGGACGAATCCGCCGAAGCATTGGCCGTGCTCGAGCGCGCCGGCCGCGGCGCCTCGCGCGAGGACGCGCTGATCCGCGAGGGCTACGCGCAGGCACTGTGGCTGCTGGACCGCAACGAAGACGCGCTGCGCGAGATCGAGCGCACGCTCGGCGACTGGCAGCGCGTGGCGCCGGCGGACAAGTCGCACCGGGTGACGATGCTGGTGCAGAAGGCGCAGATCCTGCGCGACCTCAAACGTGTAGACGATGCGCGCCGCACCGCGCTCGAGGCCATCGCCGTCGGCGCGCCGGCCAGCGAATTGGCCCCGCACACCAAGGTACTGCTGCGCGAGCTATCCGGCAAAGCCGACGCGTATCCGGACTCGCCGCTGCACTGAATGTCGCAAAGCGCCGTCGACCGGCGTTCCTCGAAGCAGCCGCGCCAATCGGCGCCGGTCTGCATTCGAGGAGGTGCGTCATGGGCCGTCTGCTTGCGCTGTTCTACGGGATTTTCTGCTACCTGGTCTTCTTAGCCACATTCTTGTACGCCATCGCTTTTGTCGGCAGCATCGGGGTGCCTGTATCGCTGGATTCCGAACCCTCCGGACCGTTCGGCGAAGCGCTGCTGATCGATGCCATCCTGCTCGGCGTCTTCGCCATGCAGCACAGCGTGATGGCACGGCCCGCGTTCAAGCGTTGGTGGACGCGCTGGGTGCCCGAGCCGGTCGAACGCAGCACTTACGTCCTGTTCGCGAGTCTCGCCTTGATTCTGCTGTTCTGGCAGTGGCGTCCGCTCGGTGGCGCGGTGTGGCAGGTCGACAACGAAATCGGACGTGCGGTGCTGTGGGCGCTATTCACGCTCGGCTTTCTGGGTGTCCTGATCTGCACGTTTCTGATCGATCACTTCGAATTGTTCGGACTGCGCCAGGTCTACGCCTATTTCAAGGGCAAGCCGATGCCGCCGGTCAATTTCGTCGAACCGTGGCTCTACAAATACGTGCGCCATCCGATGATGATCGGATTCTTCTTCGCGTTCTGGGCCACGCCGCACATGACGCTCGCGCATCTCATCTTCGCCATCGCGACGACGGCGTACATCCTGATCGCATTGCAACTTGAAGAACACGACCTCGCCGCCAGCATCGGCGAGCCGTACCGCGATTACCAGCGTCGCGTGCGCATGCTGGTGCCGCTGCCGCGCAAGGCCGCCGAACCAGCCATATCACAAATCCCCGCCGGGCAGCGTTGAACGTCCGCGCAGGGGCTGCGCTCGAGGAATCGCCATGCGTTCTATCCCTCTTGTCACAAGCATCGCGCTGTTTACCGTAGCCGGCCATGCCCGCGCCGTCTGCTTGCCGGTGGAGCACGACATCTATGTCGGCAACGACGCCCAATGCAATGCGGCCGATATCCAGACCGCCATCGAGAGCGCGGTTTGCCCGGGCACGAACATCGTCGTGACCAGCGAATTGACCTACAGCGGCCAGCACATCACTGTCGACAAACCGGTGAACATCGTCGGCAGCACCGCCGTCTGCAACGCGCCACCCGTCGTATGCGATCCCTCGACCGGTTGCGGCAGCGGCGGCCCACCGGCGAAGATCGGCGTCAGCGGCGACGGCATGCACCCGGTGTTCTATGTGACCAGCGGCGGCACCGTGGGTTTCCGGAACCTGACCATCGGCTTCGGAGTCGGCGCGAGCAATTCGCTGTCCGGCGGCGGTGGCATCGGCATCTTCGGCAATGCCACTCAGGTCTCGCTGGACAATGTCGAGTTGCTCGACAACAGCGGCGGCTACGGCGGCGGCGTGGCATTCTATGGCGACGGCAGCCTGACCCTGGACGGCGTGTCGATCCACGACAACCATGCCGCCAGCGGTGGCGGCGTGAGCGCGGTCAGTTCAGCCATCGGCCACATCGATGTGACGATCGCGAACGACCCTTATCTGTTCACGGGCATCTACAAGAACAGCGCCAGCGATATGGGCGGCGGCATTTACGTGGATGGGAACACCCACCTCCTGGCGGTCACGTCCAACGCCCGGATTCAGAACAACCAGGCTGCACAAGAAGGCGGCGGCATCGCGGCCGGTGGCGGCACCGTGGCCGACGTCGGCATGGTGGGCGAGGCCATCGACAGCAATTCCTCCGGCCTGTTCGGCGGCGGCATCACGGTCATCCCGGATTCGACCGGCAGCCCGGTCGTGCGCCTGTTCAACCTCGTCAGCTCGCAGCCGCTGACGCTGAGCAACAACACGGCGGCGCAGTGGGGCGGCGGACTGTACGTATAT
>JAICYA010000243.1 GCA_025934455.1 Rudaea sp. | reverse complement strand
CGCGCCGGGAATCGCTTGCGCATCGTAGACGTGCTCGGCCACCGGCGCGAGGAAACTATCGGCCAGCACGACCTTGTTGAACAGCCCCAGCGTCATCAGGGCGAGGCCGAAGCGCAGTTGATCGGCGTTGGCGCGACGTGGCTGTTCGAACTGCGGCACCAGTTCGGTCGGGCGCATGATCGGTCCGGCGACCAGATGCGGGAAGAAGGTCACGAACAGCGCGTAGTCGAGGAAATTCTCCGCCGGCAGCGCGCGGCGCAGATACACATCCAGCGTGTACGACAAGGTGGCAAAAGTATAAAAGGAGATTCCGACCGGGAGCACGATGTCGTACGGCGCCGGCTGATAAGCCACGCCGGCCGCGTGCAGCAACGCGGCGAAGTTGTCGAGCAGGAACTGGCCGTACTTGAAGTAGCCGAGCATGCCGAGGTTGGCGATTACCGACAGCAGCATCCAGGCATGCCGCGCGGATTCGCGCCGCGCCTTGACCAGGCCCTGCGCGGCGTACCAGTCGACGACGGTCGAGATCCACAGCAGGATCACGAACGGCGGATTCCACGCCGAATAGAACAGGTAACTCGCGAGCAGCAAGTTGACCTTGCGCCACGTCCACGGCAGCGGCAGGTTGTGCACAACCAGCACGAGCGCGAAGAACGCCGCGAATGTGAGCGAATTGAAAACCATCTCCCGGCCTCCCCCGAGAAAGGTCAACGGCGCGCATCATACAGGGTTCCTGGCGCCGCGCCACGGGAGCCGGGCATGCGACTGGTAGAATACGCGGCCCTGCATCGTGCGCCTTCCGCCATGTCCGTTCCCGCCGCCAAGATCGACCTCGACTACACCCTGGAGCACAAGTACACGCGCGAAAAAGGCCGCGTTTACCTGTCCGGCGTGCAAGCGCTGGTGCGCCTGCCGCTGATGCAGCAGATGCGCGATCGCGCGGCGGGATTGAGCACGGCGGGATTCATCTCCGGCTACCGCGGCTCGCCGCTCGGCGGCTTCGATCTGGAATTGTGGAAGGCGAAGAAGCACCTCGCCGCAGCCAATATCGAATTCCAGCCGGGCTTGAACGAAGACCTCGGCGCGACCATGGTCTGGGGTACGCAGCAGGCCAATCTTTTCCCCGGCGCGAAGTACGACGGCGTGTTTTCGATGTGGTACGGCAAGGGTCCGGGCGTGGATCGCTGCGGCGACGTGTTCAAGCACGGCAACGCGGCCGGTACCTCGAAGAACGGCGGCGTGCTCGCGCTCGCGGCGGACGACCATGCCTGCCGCTCATCGACACTTCCGCACGGATCGGAACTCGAATTCGTTTCAGCAATGATGCCGGTGCTCAATCCGGCCGGCGTGCAGGACATCCTCGACATGGGCCTGCTCGGCTGGGCCATGTCGCGCTTCACCGGACGCTGGGTTGGCTTCAAGACCATCGCCGAAACCGTCGAATCCTCGGCGTCGGTCATTGTCGATCCGCACCAGCTCGATATCGTGCTGCCGCAGGATTTCGAACTGCCGTCGGGCGGACTCAACATCCGCTGGCCCGATCCGCCACTGGATCAGGAAATGCGCCTGCACCAGTACGCGGTCAAGGCGGCTTGCGCGTTTGCGCGCGCCAATCATATTGATCGCATCGTGCTCGACTCGCCCAAGGCGCGTCTCGGCATCGTCACCACCGGCAAGAGCTATCTCGACGTCTTGCAGGCGCTGGAATACCTCGGCATCAGCGAGGCCGATGCGCGCGAGATCGGCATCCGCGTCTACAAGGTTGGCATGACCTGGCCGCTGGAGCCCGTCGGCATCCGCGAGTTCGCGCGGGGACTCGAAGACATCATCGTGGTCGAGGAGAAGCGTTCCTTCCTCGAATCGCAGATGAAGGAGTACATGTTCAACTGGCCCGATACCGATCAATGCCGACGTCCGCACATCGTCGGCAAGTACGACGAGGACGGCAACTGGATCCTGCCTTCGACCGGCGAGCTGACTCCGGCGACGATCGCGCTGGTGATCGCCAAACGCCTGTCGCGTTTCTTCACCAGCGAGGCGATGACCGCGCGCGTGGCCTGGATCGACGCCAAGGAACACGAACTCACCCTGCCGCGTGCGAATTTCCCGCGCGTGCCGCATTACTGTCCGGGCTGTCCCCACAACACCTCGACGAACGTGCCGGAAGGCTCGCGTGCGCTCGCCGGCATTGGTTGCCATTACATGGTGACGTGGATGGACCGTCGCACCGACACGTTCACGCAGATGGGCGGCGAGGGTGCGACCTGGTGCGGGCAGGCGCCGTTCACCGAAACCAAGCACGTGTTCCAGAACCTCGGCGACGGCACGTATTTTCATTCCGGCTCGCTCGCGATCCGGCAGGCGGTCGCCGCCCGCGTCAACATCACCTACAAGATCCTCTACAACGATGCGGTGGCGATGACCGGCGGCCAGCCGGTGGACGGCAAGCTCAGCGTGCCCGACATCGCGCATCAGGTGCGCAGCGAAGGCGTGCAGACGATCATCGTCATGTCCGACGACATCGAGAAGTGGTCGGATGCGTCGATCTTCCCGAGCAACGTCGAATTCATCCACCGCGACGAACTCGAATCCGTGCAGAAGTGCCTGCGCGAAGTCGAAGGCGTATCTGCGCTGATCTACGACCAGACCTGCGCCACGGAAAAACGCCGCCGGCGCAAGCGCGGAAAACTCGAAGACCCGAAGAAGCGCGTGTTCATCAATTCGCTGGTCTGCGAAGGTTGCGGCGACTGCGGCAAGGAATCGTTTTGCGTGTCGGTTTTGCCGAAGGAAACCGAATACGGCCGCAAGCGCGAGATCGACCAGTCGGGCTGCAACAAGGATTTCTCCTGCGTGAAGGGGTTTTGCCCGAGCTTCGTCACCGTGCACGGCGGTGGCTTGAAGAAGCGCAAGCCCGGTAGTGGCAAGGTGGATTTTTCCACATTGCCGCTACCGCAATTCGCAAGCGACCTGTCCCAGCCCTGGAACATCCTCGTCACCGGCATTGGCGGCACCGGCGTGGTCACCATCGGCGCGCTGATCGGCATGGCCGCACACCTGGAAGGCAAAGGCGGCACCGTGCTCGACCAGACCGGCCTGGCGCAAAAAGGCGGCGCGGTGACCTGCCACTTGCGCATCGCGAAAGCGCCTGCGGACATTCATGCTGTGCGCATCGCGGCGGGCGAAGCTGATGTGGTGCTCGGCTGCGACATGGTCGTGGTCAACGATTACTGGTCGCTGTCGAAGATCCGTGCCGGGCGTTCGCGCGTGGTGCTCAATTCCTACGAGGCGATGCCGGGCACGTTCACGACGAAACCCGACCTGCGCTTTCCGGCAAGCGGCATCATCGATGCGGTCAAGACCGCGCTTGGCGGCGAAAAACCCGAGCTGGTCGATGCCACGGATCTTGCCGTGAAATTGCTTGGCGATTCCATCGGCGCGAATCTTTTCATGCTCGGCTACGCCTGGCAGAAAGGTTGGGTGCCGCTGTCGCTGGAAGCCTTGATGCGCGCCGTGGAATTGAACGGCGCGGCGGTGGAGATGAACAAGTCCGCGTTCAACTGGGGCCGCATGGCCGTGCACGACATTGCGCGCGTGCGCGAAGCGGCAGGCGGTCGGACGCAAGCGAGCGATGCCGCTCCATCCACCTTGGACGACGCTGCGATCAGCGCAACGCTCGACGCGCGCATCGCCCGCCGTATCGCCTTTCTCACCGATTACCAGAACGCGGCCTACGCGCACAAATACACGGCGCTGGTGGACAAGGTGCGCGCCGCCGAGCAATCCAAGGTGCCGGGATCAAGCACGCTGACCGAAGCGGTCGCGCGCTACGCCTTCAAGCTGATGGCCTACAAGGACGAATACGAAGTCGCGCGCCTGTACACATCGGGCGATTTCGAAAAGCGCGTTCGCGAACAATTT
>JAICYA010000039.1 GCA_025934455.1 Rudaea sp. | reverse complement strand
TTCTCCGCAGTCAATTGACCAGCAGCGCCTTGGCCAGCCCGCCCTGGAACTTGCCGACGCCGCGCGCCAGGTGAAGCAGTCCGAACAACAGCACGATGCCGAGCACGAACAGCAGCGGATCGGCAAGCTGCCACGGTACCGTCAGCGTGTCGTTGAACTGGATATTGGTGGCCCAGTCGATGCGCACGATACCCAGCATCCAGCCCAAGTGCGCCAGCGGCGCCAGGATGAAGGACAGCGACAGCGCGATGCCGGTCACTGCGAACGTGAAGTACACGATGCCGAGCGGCAACATCAGTACGAAGTACAGCAGCGTCGACCAGGTGCGCGGGTCCTTGAACATGCCACCGATGCGCTTGAACATCGAACCTTCGCGCGGCGGATACAACGGGCGCCGCGGCATGCGCTCGCCAAGCATCACTTCGACGATGCGGCCCTCGACCAGCGACAACACGCGCGTCGTGCCGAAGAACAGCACGGCGACGACGATGCCGAAGATCAGGATCGACAGGCCGAGCGACAACGACAAGCCGGTCACGGTCCAGGTGAAGTAGAAGATTCCCGTCGCCAGCGACAACAACATGTAGAACAGCGCCGAATACGCGCGCGGATCAGCGCCGACGGCAAAGAAGCGTCCCAGCACGGATGCACGCGGTCGCGGCGGCGGCGACCGCAGGGCCTGGCGCACGACGTTTTCCTTGTCGACGTAGATTTCGGCGACTTCCTCCGGCGCGCCGTAGCTGCCGACAATCCGCGCCAGCACTTCGGCCTCGGGTTTGTCCCGGCTGTCGCGCAGTTCGCCACGCAGATGCTCTTCGGCATCGTACAAGGCGTCCTGGACCAGCGCGGGATCGGCGCCGGCGAGCGCGGCGCGCAGTTGTTCGAGGTATTCCGCGACCGAACGCGGCGTTGCGGTGCTCATGTTCAATCTCCGATGTTTTTGCCGTCATCCATGCCGGCGAAGATCAAGAAGAACGGGCGTACTGCCCGCGTTATTCGACAAGAACCGTGTCCACGAAATCGCGGGTGTCGATCCAGGCCAGGCTCCATTCGCGCAACACGCGCCGGCCGAGCGGCGTGATGCGGTAATAGCGCCGCGGCGGCCCGGTCACCGACGGTTCGACTTCACCCTCCAGCAAACCCGCCGCGGCCAGGTTGCGCAGCACCGGATACAGCGCGCTCTGCTTGCCGCTGAGCACGCCGGCACCGGTTTCGTCCAGACGCTTGACGATCTGATAGCCGTACATGGGCTGGCGTGCGCGCGAAAGCACGCCGAGCAGGACCAGCGAGACGATGCCGGCGCTCAGTTCCTTCTGAAATTTCCAGAGGTGGCCTTCGGTTTCGTCCACGATGCGTCAACCCCGCCATAAGCGCAGGTCAACTATAGTGTTGACTTGATACTAGCGAATGCGCCGAAAGTCATGCCGACGCCCTTGTCGGCTCCGCACCGAAACCCGGGCTAGGCGCTTGCCGCCGCGTCGTGACGCGTCCGCAAACGGTCGACGACGTCGGACAAGGACTTGCCGCGTGCGCGCAGCAGCACGATCAGGTGAAACAATAGATCGGCAGCCTCGTCGAGCAATTCCGCGTCATCGCCCGCCGTGGCAGCGAGAGCGGTTTCCACGCCCTCCTCGCCGACTTTCTGTGCGATGCGCCGTACGCCTTTCTCGAAAAGCGTGGTTGTGTAGCTCCCGCCGGGCAGTTCGCGCGCACGCCGCGCGACCAGCGCGTCGAGCACGGCCAAAAACGCGAGCCCCGGCTCCGAACCGTCGCCGAAACAGCTGCGCGTGCCCTGGTGGCAGGTCGGGCCAATCGGTTCGGCCAGAATCAACAGTGCGTCGTTATCGCAGTCGGCACGTACCGATTTCAGCAGCAAATGATTGCCCGTCGTCTCGCCCTTCGTCCACAGGCGTTGTTTGCTGCGGCTGTAGAAAGTCACTTTTCCGCCTTGCTGCGTCTGCGCAAGCGCTTCGGCATTCATGTAACCCAGCATGAGCACCGCACCGCTGCGCGCATCCTGCACGATGGCGGGCAGCAGGCCTCCTCCCTTGTTCCAATCCAGGTCGAGTTCGTTCATGGCCGTACATGCACTCCCTGGCTGCGAAGCCATGCCTTCAGTTGCGGGATCGCGATGGCGCCGGAGTGGAATACGCTGGCCGCCAGTGCGCCGTCGGCATCGGCGTCGGTGAACACATCGCGAAAGTGCTCCTCGCTCCCGGCACCGCCGGACGCGACCAATGGTACGCGGCAGCGCGCGCGAATCGCGGCGAGTTGTTCCAGGTCGTAGCCGTCGCGCACGCCATCCGCACCCATGCAGTTGAGCACGATCTCCCCGGCGCCCCGCCCCTGCACTTCGTCGACCCAGTCCAGCGTTCGCCGCAGCAAGGCGCGCGTCGTGCCCGCGGAACCGGTGTATTGGCGGACGCGCCATTCCCCGTCGTCATCGCGCAACGAATCGATGCCGACCACGACGCACTGCGTGCCGAACGCCTCGGCCAGTTCGTCGATGAGTTGCGGACGCTCCAACGCCGGAGAGTTGACCGAAATCTTGTCCGCGCCCGCATGCAGCAAGGCACGCGCGCCTTCGACATCGCGAATGCCGCCCGCGACGCAGAACGGAATGTCGATCATGTGGGCCACGCGTTGCACCCAGTCACGATCCACGCTGCGCCGTTCGGGGCTCGCCGCGATGTCGTAGAAAACGAGCTCGTCCGCGCCATCGTCGCGATACCGCGCGGCCAGATCGACGATATCGCCGACCACGGCGTGCTCGCGGAAGCGCACGCCCTTGACGACCTTGCCGTCGCGCACATCCAGGCACGGGATGATTCGACGTGTCAGCACGCCAAAGCCTCGGCCAGACCCAGCGCGCCATCGAGAAGGCTGCGGCCCAGCACGGCTGCCGCGACGCCGCGGCCGCGCAATGCCTGCAAATCGGCGATATCGCGTATACCACCGGACGCGATCAGCGACAGCGTTGGTGCGATCCCGCGCAGATGCGCATACAGCCCCAGATTCGGACCCGACAACATCCCATCGCGTGCGATATCGGTGCATAGCAAGTGGCGTGCGCCGGCGCCCGCAAAGCGCGGCGCCAGATCGTCGAGCGTCGCCGCCTCATCCTGCGTCCAGCCAGCGCTCGGCAGTTTCCACACGCCGCCGACAAAGCGCGCATCGAGCGCGATGACGATGCGCTCGGCGCCGAACCTTGCAATCCAGCGTTCCACGACTTCGGGCTCGCGCACCGCGATGCTGCCGACGACGACACGCGCCACGCCGGCATCGAACAGGCGCTGCACGCCGGATTCGTCGCGCACGCCGCCTCCGGCCTGCACCGCCAGCCGGCCGGCCTTGGCGATCGTCTCGATCGTGCGCAGATTGGCGAACTCGCCGGAGCGGGCGCCATCGAGATCGACCATGTGCAGCCAGCGCGCCCCCGCCTGCGCGTGGCTGTCCGCAAGCGCGATGGCGTCGACGGCGTAGCGGGATTCCCGCGCATAGTCGCCCTGACGCAGGCGCACGACGTGTCCGTTGCGCAAATCGATGGCCGGCACGATCTGCACGGTCACAGTTCCAGGAAGTTCCGCAACAATATCGCACCGACCTCGCCGGAGCGTTCGGGATGAAACTGCATCCCGAAGAAATTTCCGCTGCGCACGACTGCGGAAAACGCCGAGCCGTAATCGCATGACGCCAGCGTTGCGACTCCAACCGGAGCAGCATAGCTGTGCACGAAGTACACGAACGCGCCCGAGTCGATCCCGCCGACCAGGGGAGCCGCGCGCTCGACACGCAACGCATTCCAGCCCATGTGCGGCACGCGCAGCGCCGCGCTGTCGAAACGACGCAGCCGGCCGGGCAGGATTCCCAGGCATGGCGTGTCGCCTTCCTCGGAATGCTCGAACAGCAGCTGCATGCCGAGGCACACGCCAAGCACCGGCTGGGTCAAGCCGCGGACCGTGTCGACGAGACCGCGTTCACGCAGGCGCGCCATGCCCCTGTCCGCGGCGCCGACGCCGGGAAGGATCACGCGATCGGCGTTGCGGATCGCGTCGGCATCGTCCGTCAGGCCGGCGTCGACACCAAGGCGCTGCAACGCGAAACGCAGCGAACCTATGTTCGATCCCCCCGAATCCACCAGGACCACGTTCGCCATCACAGCGCACCCTTGGTGCTCGGCAACTCGACGCCGTCACGACGCAATGCCATGCGCAATGCGCGTCCGACCGCCTTGAAGCAAGCCTCGACCATGTGATGCGCGTTTTCGCCGCGCACGCTCAGGTGCAGGTTCGCGCCGAGCGCGTCGCACAGCGAACGGAAAAAATGCGGAACGAGTTCAGTCGGCAACGCGCCGATGCGATCGCGCGGGAATGCCCCGTCGAAGAGGAAGCACGCGCGCCCGGACAGGTCCAGGATCGCGCTGGCCTGTGCCTCGTCCATCGGCAAGGCGAACCCGTAACGACCCGTGCCGCGCTTGTCGCCGAGCGCGGCCCGCAGCGCCTCGCCGAGTGCCAGCGCACTGTCCTCGACGCTGTGGTGTTCGTCGACGTGCGTGTCGCCCGTGCAACGCAACTCCAGCGCAAATCCGCCATGCTTGCCGATCTGTTCCAGCATGTGATCGAAGAATCCGATTCCCGCCTGCACGATGGGATCGGCAATGCGGTCGAGATCGACGCTGGCCACG
The DNA here is from genome assembly GCA_025934455.1 of Rudaea sp. The sequence goes on along the minus strand of JAICYA010000039.1, from coordinate 5,086 downwards.
ACGCGCGTTTCCTTCGTCGCACGCTCGACGCGCGCACGCCGCGGCGCATCGCACAGCGCATGTGCGATGCCCGGCCAGTCCCACTCGCCGGTGTCCAGCCGGAAAGCGCGGATGCCCAAGTTCGCGGCGAATCGCGCATCGGTGTCGCGGTCGCCGACCATCGCCGATTGCGCACGGCTCCAACGGTCGTCGGCCAGATAATGGCGCACCAATCCGGTACCGGGTTTGCGCGTATCCCGGCCATCGGCGGGCAAGCTCGCATCGATGAGCACTTCGCGAAAGCGCATGCCCTGCGAGCCCAGGATTTGCAGCAGCAGGTTTTGCGGGCCGTCGAACGCGGCCTGCGGGAACGCCGGCGTGCCGAGTCCGTCCTGGTTCGTGACCATGACGAGCTCATAGCCCGCGGCCACGCATTTTTGCAGGGCCGCGATCACGCCGTCGATCATCGCGAACTTGTCGAAGGAGTCGACCTGCTGGTCGGGCGGTTCGACGATCAAGGTGCCGTCGCGATCAAGGAAAAGCAGCTTGCGTGCGTTCATGCCGCCGCCTCGCACACGCCGAGCGCGCCCAGCAGGGCCGCGTTTTCCTGCGCCGTGCCAATCGTCATGCGCAGGCAGCCGGAAAGTCCCGGGTACCCGCCGACATCCCTGACGATGATGCCGGCCATGGCGAGGGCGTGGTATGCGCGGGGCGCATCGGCGAAACGCACGCAAAGAAAATTCGCCGCGGATGCGAACACAGCGATAACCCCGGGCAGCGCAAGCAACTCGCGGGCGAGACGTTCGCGCTCGCCACGAATCCTGGCGATGCGTGCGTCCGTTTCCGCCAAAGCCGGTGGCTCGAGCGCGGCCAGCGCTGCTGCGATGCTTGGCGCGGGCAAGGGATACGGGGCTTGGATGCGGCGCAACAGCGCCACGACCGGCGCCGCGGCAATCAGCGCACCGACCCGTGCCGCCGCCAGCGCATGCGCTTTCGACAAGGTGCGCAGCACGGCGATGTTGTCGTGCCGCGGGAGCAACGCGGTGGCGCTTTGCGCGCCATCGCTAAATTCGATATAGGCCTCGTCGACGACCAGCACGGCGCGATCGCGCAACGCGCTGGCGAGATACGCGAGGACCGCGAGCGGGACGACGTCGCCGGTGGGATTGTTCGGCGTGCAGACGAAGACCAGCTTGGTGGCTTCGGTCACGGCGGCGAGGATGGCCTGCGCATCCAGCATGAATCCGTCGCCCCGCGGCGCTTCGATCACCGTCCCTCCCTGGATCCGCACGGCGACCGCATACATGCCGAAGGTCGGCGGCGCGATCACGACCGCGTCGTGTCCATCCCGGCAAAAGGCGCGCACGATCAAGTCGATTGCCTCGTCGCTGCCGCGTCCGACCAATACGTTGTCGGGTACAACCGAGTAAAGCCGCGCCAGCGCGGTGCGCAATGTGGCCGGCTGCGGGTCTGGATAACGGTTCAGGGCGGATGCCGCGCCCACGGGCGGCCACGGCGACTCGTTCGCGTTGAGCATGATCGCGGCGGCGCCGGCTTCCATGCGCGCGGACGAATACGGCTGCAGCGCCAGGATTTCCGGGCGCATGCGTTCGAGCAGTTTCATGCGCCTTCCCCGGCGAGCGCAGCCAGGCGCAAGGACACCGCGCGTTCGTGCGCGTGCAATCCTTCGGCGCGCGCGAGCGTCATCGCGTCCGGGCCGATTTCGCGCAGGCCGTCAGGCGACAGTTCCTGCACGCTGATCTGCTTCAGGAAACTGGCGACCGACACGCCGCTCCACGCACGCGCGAAACCATAGGTCGGCAATACATGGTTGGTGCCGCTGCAGTAGTCGCCCACTGCTTCCGGCGACCAGGCGCCGAGAAAGACCGAGCCCGCGCTTTCGACACGATCGAGCCAGGCACGTGCGTCGCGCAGATTCAGGATCAGGTGCTCGGGTGCGTAGGCATTGCTGATGGCCAGCGCCTCGGCGACCGATCCCGCCAGGATGAAGCGGCTGTTGGCCAAGGCCTGCAAGGCGACCGATGCGCGCGGCAGAGAGCCGACCTGGCGCAACAACGCCGCACGCGCGTCGAGCAATACGCGGCGCTCGCAGGCGATCAGCAAAGCCTGTGAATCCGGCCCGTGCTCGGCCTGCGAAAGCAGGTCCGCTGCGACGAACTCCGGATCGGCATTCGCGTCGACAATCACGAGCACCTCCGAAGGCCCTGCCGGCATGTCGATCGCGGGGCCATCGGACATTGCCGATACCTGGCGCTTGGCTTCGGTCACCCAGGCATTGCCCGGGCCGAACAATTTGTCGCAGGCCGGCACCGATTCGGTGCCATACGCCATCGCCGCGATCGCGTGCGCACCGCCGATCTTGAATACGCAGCGGATGCCGCAGGTCGCCGCCGCATGGAGCACCGCCGGGTCGACACGACCGGTCGCTTTCGCCGGCGTGCACATAGTGATTTCCCGGCAGCCGGCGATCCGTGCCGGCACTCCGAGCATCAACACGGTCGATGGCAAGGGCGCAGTACCAGCCGGCACGTACAGGCCGACTGCGGCGATCGGCCGCAGCACGCGCTCGCAGCGCACGCCCGGTGCGGTTTCGACCGCCGACGGCTGTGGCGCAGTGGCGCGGTGAAACGCCTCGATTCTCCCCTTTGCCCCGGCGATGGCCTGTTTCAGCGCCGGATCGAGTGCGTTTTCGGCCTCGGCGAATTCATCGTCGCCGACGCGCAAGTCCGCCAGTTCGCAGCCGTCGTAGCGGCGCGTCAACGCACGCAACGCGGCGTCGCCGCCGGCGCGTACCTGCGCCAGCAAGCGTGTAACGTTTGGCGCAATTTCGCTCGATTGCGCCAGCGCCGGGCGACGCAGCGCGGCGGCGCGTGCGCCGGCATCCAGAGCGTTCCATTCCAGGATCACCGGTTCCGGCTCATGCCTGGTCTCGATCGCGGCATTCATGCCAGCAGCTTCTCCACCGGCAGGACCAGCAACTGGCTTGCGCCGGCGCGACGCAAGTCTTCCAGATGCTGCCAGGTGACCGGGCCGTCGCAGACCGCCTGCAAGGCAATGCGGCCTTCGTCACCCTCGACTGGCGTCACCGTCGGCATCTGCGGATTCGGCAGCAGGGCGTTGATCCGCTCCAGACTCACGCGATCGGCGCGCAGCATCACCAGCTTGGACTCGCGCACGCGCAGCACGCCATCGATGCGCCGCAGCAGCAGTTGCAGCAACTCGCCGCGCGCATCCGCCGGCGCGCAGCGCGCCCCGGCCAAGACGGCTTCGCTGTCGAGCAATGTGAATCGCTCGCTCAACCGGTTGGCCATGAGTGTCGCGCCACTGGAAACCAGATCGCACACGGCATCCGCGGTGCCGAGGCGCGGCGCGATTTCGACCGAACCGGATAGCTCCACGATGCGCGCATCGACGCCTTGCTGCGCGAGCCACGCGCCGAGCAAACCCGGATACGAGGTGGCAATACGCAATCCGCGCAAATCCTGCGTGGTCGTACAGGCCATTGCCTGCGGCACCGCAATGGCGAGCCGGCAACGGGCGCAATCCAGTCCACGCAGCTCGACGATATCGCCGCCCATCCCGATGCTGTGATGCTCGGCCAGGACATTGCGCCCGACGATGCCGATGTCGCACACGCCCTGTTCGATCAGGCCCGGGATGTCGTCGTCGCGAACCAGCAGCAGGTCGATCGGCATGCTTTCGCCGTAGCAGAACAGCTTGTCGCGGCTTTGCTGAAACTTCAGGCCGCAGCGCGCCAGCAGATCCTGCGAAAGATCCGCCAGCCTGCCCGACTTTTGCACCGCCACGCGCAAACGTTCGCGGTCGACCGCGGCGCTCATGATCGCGGCCTCGACGTGGCCTGGCGCGCGCGTCCACGCAAGGCATCGGCGGCGATGGCGGCACGATAACCGCCATTGCCCTGGGTGAGCGAACGCGCGACCCGGCCGATCGTGGTGACGCTGACCGCGGTGTGTGCGTGGATGTCGCGGTAGGCCATGCCTTGCAGCAGATACGGCACCACCTGCCAGCGATCGGTCATGGCCTCAAGCTCGGCCGGTGTGCACAGGTCGCGCAGGAACGCGAGCATCTGTGCCGGCGTGCGCAGGGAAAGCAATGCGCGACACAGGTCGTCTTCGGCCGAAGACGCGGATTTTTCCGGATCGAGTTGGCGGCGTTTCATAATGTAATGTATTAATGCGTTATTACGTTAGCGCATAGAATAGCCTGGCGACGCGCGGGCCGCAACAGCGCAAAGCCGCAAGGAAGAAACCGGAGTACCGGAAGGCGCGAAAGCGCCAAAAGACGATCAGGCAGCGAGGATGCCCTGCGCGACCAGTTCGCACATGACGTGCACGTCGGCATCCATCGCGCGGTCGCGGCTGATGAAGGCCACGCGCTCGCGGATTTTGGTGAAGGCCGCGCGCACCGCCTCGCCGGCACGGAACTCGCCGGCACGCTCCAACGCCTGCATCAATGCCTTGACCTCGCCCTCGAATGGCTGGCCTTCGGCGCCTGCAGCGCCGGCAACCTTGCGCGCCAGCGCCTGCCAATCGCCCCGCGCGGCCAATGCGCGCGCGGCATTGAGCATGTCCTGCCGATATTCCAGCGCCTGCGCGGCGGTGTACAACTCCAGCGCCAGCACGTGGCCGAGATCGTCGAGCATGTCGAGCACATGGCGTGCCTCGTTCGCGCCCATCGAGACATGATCCTCGGCGTTCGCGCTGGTCGGAATCGAATACACGCAGGCCGGGTGCGCACGCGTGGCGAGATCGTTGACCAGCGCGGCGGCGGTGTACTGCACGATCATGAAACCGGAATCGGTGGCATCCTCGTTGCCGATCAAGAATGCCGGCAGGCCGTCGTTGTTGGCCGGATCGACGAGCTTGTTCAAGCGCCGCTCGCTGATCGACGCCAGCACCGGAATTGCCGTCTTGACGTAACTCAGCGCCAGCGCCAGCGGCATGCCGTGGAAGTGTCCGGCCGAAATCACCTGATCCTCGATCACCTTCGCGTCCGGCGCGTCGGGAAAGATCAGCGGATTGTCGGTGACGGCGTTCAACTCGATGTCGATCACGCGCTGCGCCTG
>JAICYA010000294.1 GCA_025934455.1 Rudaea sp. | reverse complement strand
GGTGTCGGAGGTGGTTGCCAGCCGGGCGGGGGGAGCCGGCCTGCCCGGCGGCGGTTGGGCCGCGGCCACGCCGGTCAGCAGCACCAAAGCGATGCCGGCGACCCCCAATGAGAGTGTTGCGTTGAAGCGCATCCCCGTCCGCCCTGACTCCAACGCGCGCAATCTACCGGAAACCAGATCGGCGGTGAATCAGTGTTTCGTGCGCTTGCCGCTGGCGGTGCCCTGGGTCATCTCGACGCTCAGCGTGAAGCTGCGTTGTTCGTCGGGCTGCATCGCGCCGACGCCGACCAGGCGGCGCGCGATTTCCTCGCCGCGTTCGTTGCGGATGGTCAGCACCATCGAATATTCCCACGCGCCTTCGCTCGGGTTGCGGATGCTGCCTTCCACTTTCAGCGGCGTCACCACGGCGCCCGTTGCGGACGCCGTGTTCTGACCGAAACGCAGGTGATGCTTGCACGCCGGGCAAACCGTCGCGCTGGCCAAGATGGTTTCCTGGCAGTGCGGGCAGGCGCGTGTGGCACCTGCCGTGCCCGGACGCGGCGCGTTCAAGACAACTTGCCGTTGCCGCTGTGGCTGTGCTTGTGCGCGGAATCTTCCCAACCGAAATCGGCCTGGCCGCGCATGCGCGAGCCCGCCGCGACGGTGAGCGTGGTGGCCTTGACGTCGCCGGTCAGCGCGCCGCTCTGCTGCAATTCCACGTGCAGTGCGGATTCGATGTTGCCGATCAATTCGCCCGCGATCGTCACCTTCTCCGCGCGCACGCTGCCGGTCACCTTGGCGCCGGATTCGATGGTGAGGTCGCCACGAACGTTGATGTCGCCCTTGAAGCTGCCGGCGATGCGCACGTGACCGGCGCCTTCGATCTTGCCTTCGATCGCGATGTCCGGCGCGATCAGCGATTCGCTGAGTGCCTTCGCCGGCGCGGCGACTGCCGTGGGGCGGAAAGCCGGTTGCACCGGTGCGATATCCGGCTCCGCGGCGGACGGCGCTTCAAAACGAGACAGATCCATGGCCTCGGCGGTTGCGGTGGAAGAAGCCTTCATCTGATCTTTCCAGAGGGCCATGGGGCGCTCCTGAGTACAAGGGGAAGCAGAGGCTACGCCGAAACGGCCGCGAGGGAAATGGAACTGGCTGGCAGATTCAGCCTGAACAGGCGCGCGAAGCCGATTGTTTATGCTCTCTCGTTGATTCCTGGCGAAATGGCCGCGTGTGGATGCCATTCGGCGGGGAGTTGTTCGGTGAAGTTCATGAGGATGTCTAGCGATCCGCTTTTCTCTCCCACACCTGCGACCTGCCCAGAAGCGAAAAGCCGATGTAACCATGCACATCGAGCTTCTGTCCGCCATCGCTGAGTGAGAGCTTGACCTTGTAGATCTTGCCGTTCTTGGGATCGAGGATCTGGCCGCCGTCCCACACGCTGCCGTCCTTCTTGACGCCCCACATGATGGTCATGCCCTCGACCGGCTTGTTTTGACGGTCGCCTTCGCACTTTTCGCAAACCGGATGCGGGCCTTGTTCCGAGAACAGCACCTGCTTGACCACGGCTTGCAATGTGCCATCCGGCGCCTCGCTGATCTCGATGATGGATTTCGGCCTGCCGGTTTCGTCGTCAACTTGAGTCCAGGTGCCGACCGGCGTGTCGCTGGCGGCGAGGGCTTGCAGGCTGGGAAGCAGCAGGACAGCAGCGAGCAGGATCGCGCGGAATGCGGGGCGCATGAGCTTTCCTCCGGATGGTCGGCAGAGCGTGCTCGTCGTGTGCGCAACCGTCAAGTCCGCACGAGTGCAGGCCACGAAAGGTCGTGACCAGGGGCTTCCTCGCGGTGCGAGCGAACCCGCCTCGGCGCCTCTGGCATAATCCTCGTTTGCATTTCCCGCCTTTCGCCCGAGCGCATCCATGCCTTCCCTCACCGAACCGCGCGTCCGCGAGTTGCTCGCGGGCATCGTCGATCGACACACCGGTGTGGATCTGGTGGCGGGCGGAGCGGTGCGCGCGGTGGGCGTGGATGGCGACCGCGTCGCAGTGGAAATCGCGCTGGGTTACCCCGCGCAGGGATTCCGGGACGAGCTCGCCGCGCAAATCAAGCGCACGCTCGAAGCCGATCCCGCCATCGCGCAAGCCACGGTGTCCGTCGGCACGCGCGTCGTCGCGCACAAGGTGCAGGACAAGCTGACGCCACTGCCCGGCGTGAAAAACATCATCGCGGTCGCTTCCGGCAAGGGCGGCGTGGGCAAGTCCACGGTCGCGGCGAATCTTGCGCTGGCACTGGCCGCCGAAGGCGCGAACGTCGGCGTGCTGGATGCGGATATCTACGGCCCCAGCCAGCCGCGCATGTTCGGCATCGAGGGCCGACCGGATTCGCCGGATGGCAAAAGCATCGAGCCGATGGTGAATCACGGCGTGCAAGTGATGTCCATCGGCTTCCTCGTGGCCGAGGACACGCCGATGATCTGGCGCGGGCCGATGGTGACCCAGGCGCTGACGCAATTGTTGAACGACACGCTTTGGCGCGACCTCGATTACCTGATCATTGATCTGCCGCCCGGCACCGGCGATATCCAGTTGACGCTCGCGCAGCGCGTGCCGGTGGCGGGCGCGGTAATCGTGACGACGCCGCAGGACATCGCGCTGATGGATGCCAGGAAAGGCCTGAAGATGTTCGAGAAGGTCGAGGTGCCGGTGCTCGGCATTATCGAGAACATGGCCACGCACATCTGTTCCCGGTGCGGCCACGAGGAACACGTGTTCGGCGAAGGCGGCGGCTTGGCGATGGCGCAGCAATACCATGTGCCGCTGCTGGGTTCGCTGCCGCTCGACATACGCATCCGCGAGCAGGCCGACGGCGGCAAGCCGACCGTTGCCGCGATTCCCGATTCAGATATCGCAGCGCGTTATCGCGAGATCGCGCGCAAGACTGCCGCGCAGCTGGCGCTGCAGGCGAAGAACAAGGCGATCGCGATGCCCAAAATCTCCGTTCAAAATACTTGAATAAAACAGCATGAGCATCAAATCCGACAAGTGGATCCGCCGCATGGCCGCCAATGGCATGATCGAACCGTTCGAGCCGGGCCAGGTCAAGCGCAATGGCAACGGACGGATCGTCTCGTACGGCACGTCGAGTTACGGCTATGACGTGCGCTGCGCGGACGAGTTCAAGATTTTCACCAACATCAACTCGACCATCGTCGACCCGAAGGATTTCGATTCGCGCAACTTCGTGGACTTCAAGGGCGAGTGCTGCATCGTGCCGCCGAATTCGTTTGCGCTGGCGCGCACGGTCGAGTTTTTC
>JAICYA010000404.1 GCA_025934455.1 Rudaea sp. | reverse complement strand
GTCGCACATGTCGACGGCGACAGTCGCGTCGTCGGCAAGCCGCACACACCCGAAATCGCCCGCGCCCAGCTCGCCGGCTTTTCCGGGCGCACCGTGTTGTTCCGCACATCGGTTTGCGTGGTCGATGCGCGCCATTCGCCGCATCGCGAATTCGCCGTGCAGGACACTACGCGCGTGAAATTCCGCACCCTCGATACGCGGGAAATCGCGCGCTACATCGAACGCGAGAAGCCGCTCGACTGCGCCGGCAGTTTCAAATGCGAAGGCCTCGGCATCGCCCTTTTCGAGCGCATCGATTCGAGCGATCCCACCGCATTGATCGGACTGCCGCTGATCGCGCTGTGCCGACTGCTGCGCGAGTTGGAAATCGAAATCCCGTGAATCAAGGTTTGGCGGCGATGCAATCCGGATTCGATTCGATGTTTTCCGATTTCGTCACCACGCCGGCGTACCAGCGATAGCGCTTGCGGCCCGCATAACTGTCGAGCCGCGCGACGGGCGCGAGATCGCCCACGCGCGAGCACAGGGTATCGAGCCACGCCGCACGCTCGCGTTCGCGCCGTGCGCCGGGTTCCACGACGAGCAGGACCCGATGCTCCGCGCCGAGCGCGCGCAAGCCCGCCTCGTCGCGCCCCCACATCGCCAACTGCGGCGCGCGGCCATGCTTGGCATTGAGCGGATGATCGAGCGTGTACACCGGGCGCTCGCCATCGAGGGCGAAATCCAGTTCTGCCGTGAGCATGAAATTGTCCGCGACCAGCGTCGAATCCGCGAAGCGCGGCTGCGCGAGCAAGGCCCGCGTCTGCGCCGCGGCTTCGCGCCAGCCGACGAACTGCTGCGGAAACGCCTTCATCCGCGCCAGCACATCCGCACCGCCGGGAATCGCGGCCATGCCGAGGTAAGCGAAGGCCAGCACGCTGCCGAATGCGAGCAGCGCAAATGTCGCGATCCGAAACCACGCCGCGACGCGGGCTTCGCGCAACAGCACCGGCAATGCGATCAGCAGCGGCAGATAACCCGGCAACGGCCAATGCGCGCGGAAGCGCGTGTCGTCGGCGAACAGTCCCAACACGAAGTACGCAAGGATCGGCACCGCCGCGCAGCACAGGAACAAATCCCACGGAATCCCGTTCGCATTGAGCGTAGCCCGCGCAGCGGGCGAAATCGAAATGCCATCTGTGCCCTTCGACTTCGCGCCTTCGGCGCTACGCTCAGGGCGAACGGACAGGGTTCGAAAACGACAGCGGTATTGTTTCCATGTCCGCCATAACGCCCACAACAACAAACCGTAGAACAACGGCGTGCACACCAGCGCCTGTTCCAGCGGCTGCACCAGCGCATCGGCGTGGAAATGCCAGGGATTGCGCTGCACGAGCTGGAAATCCAGCGCTGCCCAGGTGTGTGTCGCGTTGAACGCGAGCGTCGGGACGATACCCAGACACATGATCGCGAGCGCCAGCCACAAGCCCGGATCGCGCCACAGCGAACGGCCGCGCGCGGTCAGCGCAAAAAACGCAAGACCTGCTGCGAGCAACATCGCGGCGCGGTAATGCGCGAGCCATGCGAGCGCGAGCGCGACGCCAAGCAAGGTCCAATCGCGCAGTTTTCGCTGGCGTGCGGCACGCTCGATCGCGTGCAGTGCCAGCGCGCTCGCGAAAGTGAGCGGCACGTCCGGCAAGGCGAAGATGCCGAGCGTACCGAGCAACGGCAGTCCCAATGCCAGCATTCCTGCACGCCAGCCATCCACCGTGCCGAAAATCCGCGCCGCGATGCGCACGATCAGCAGCGGCAGCGCCGCGCCGAGCAGCAGGAACGGCGCACGCATGGCCAGCGTGCCATGTCCGAATGCCGCCTCGCCCGTCGCAATCAGCCAAGCCGTCAACGGCGGCAGATCGCTGTAGCCCCATGCCGGATGCCGACTCTCCTGCCAATACCAGGCCTCGTCGCCGAATGGCGCGAGCCGTACGGCAAGCACGATCTTCGCAATGAGCAGCACCGCCCAGACGACCCAGAACGCCGTTCGCCAACGTCGCTCGCGCCGCGGGACTCCACCTGCGTCTGGATTGCCTATACTCACCGCCATGAATGCCCGCCTTGTTTCCGCTGCAATCGCGCCACCGCCCGATCCCGCACTCGCCGCCGCGCTCGAACGTGCGCAGGCGCAGGTCAATCG
>JAICYA010000469.1 GCA_025934455.1 Rudaea sp. | reverse complement strand
CATGACCTGTTCCACCGCGGTCAGCGCCGGAAACAGGTTGAAGCCCTGGAACACGAAGCCGGTGTGGTGCAGGCGAAAGCGTTCCAGTTCGGTGCGCGACAATTTCCACAAATCCTCGCCGAGCGCGACGATGCGGCCGCGGTCGGGACGCAGCAGGCCGGACAGGATCGCCAGCAGCGTGCTCTTGCCGGAACCCGATGGCCCGAGCACGAGAGCGAGTTCGCGTTCCTCCAGTGCGATCGACAAGTCCTCGAGCACGCGCGTGGCGATCTTGCCCGTGGTGTAGGCTTTGGCGATACCTTCTGCAACGAGTGCGTGGGCCGTGGACATGGTCAGCGCAACAGATTTGCCGGTTCCAGGTGCGCGATCGTGCGCACCGCCATCGCGCCGGAAACGAGCGCGATGACGAGGACGAGTACGCCGCAGCCGATCGCGGCGGTTGCATCGAAGCTGACCGGGACGTTCTGGCTGTGCGCGAGCAGCATTAGTGCCGCGCACACGACCGCGCCGGCGACGATGCCGAAGCTGCCGACGATCAGCGCCTGTTCGAGCACGACTCGGCGCAGTGCGCCGTGGCCTGCGCCGAGCGCGTTGAGCATGGCGTATTCGCGCACGTGGCTGGCGACGGCCGCCATCAGGGTCTGGCTGGTGATGACCGTGCCGACCAGGAACACGATGAAAGTGAAGAACACGAAGCCCAGGCCCGCGCCGGTTTCGAACATCCAGTAGGTCGCCGCGGTGTGCGCGAATTCGGCCTTCGTCCACACCGTGAAGCGGCGTTGCGGCCAGGCCTTTTCGATGCGGTCGCGCACCTTGTCCGCATTCGCGCCGGGACGCAGCCTGGCGACGTAGTAGGCGACGCGGTCGGCCATGGTTGCATCGGTGTTCAGGCGCCGCGCGGTGGCGAGCGAGGTGACGATGTTGACACCGCCGAGCGCGCGCAGGCCGTTGCTGGCGGCCACGATCTTGACGCGATGCCCGTTGAGCGTGGCGCTGTCGCCGATGGCCAGGCCCAGCTTGGGCAGCTCGGCGGCATCGACGATCACGCTGTCCGGTTCGTTGAGCATGGCGCGCATCGCCAGCGGAATCGCCTGCGCGAACATCAGGCCGTCGGGCGCCGGATCGATGCCGGAAATGAATACCGAGACGCTGCCGTGGCTGGCCGGGCCGCGCCAGTCGCCGTCGATCCAGTCGAACGGTTCCACGCGGATTACGTCCGCATCCATGCGCAGCGCCATTTCCGTGTCGAGCGGAATCGGCCGGCCGAGTTCGATGGTCTGCGTGCCGGGATAGCCGGCCCACAGGTCGGCGGCGGACTTGTTCACGTACACGCTGGCGCTGTCGAAGATGCCGAACATCAGCGCCGCCTGCATCAGCAGCAGCAGTCCGGAAAACGCGACGGCGAGCGCGGCCGGCAGGAATTTGCGCCACTCGTAGAACAGCGTCTTGCTGGCGAGCGCGACCACGCTCATGGCATGGCCAGTGGCGGCAGCGCGCCGCCGAAGGATTTGTACACGGCGATGAAGGCGAGCGCGGCGTCGCGTTGCGCGACCGAGGCCTGCAGCTCCGCCTGCGCCCGCGCGATTCCTGCCTGCGCATCGTCGGCCTTGTCGGCCAGACCGATGCGCTGCAAGGTTTGCGCGCGTGCCTGCGCGTTTTCGGCGAGTT
>JAICYA010000414.1 GCA_025934455.1 Rudaea sp. | reverse complement strand
CATCGTCAACCTGCTGGACACCCCCGGCCACGCGGACTTTTCCGAAGACACCTACCGCGTGCTGACCGCGGTCGATTCCGCGCTGATGGTGATCGACTGTGCCAAGGGTGTCGAGGAACGCACCATCAAGTTGATGGAGGTGTGCCGCCTGCGCACCACGCCGATCATGACCTTCATCAACAAGCTCGACCGTGAAGGGCGCTCGCCAATCGACCTGCTGGACGAGGTCGAGTCGGTGCTCAACATCGAATGCGCGCCGGTGACCTGGCCCATCGGCATGGGCAAACGGTTGAAGGGCGTCTACCACCTGCTCGACGACGAAGTGCACCTGTACGAGGCGGGACGCAATTTCACCCGCCAGGATTCGACCATCCTGCGCGGCCTGGATGACCCCGAACTTGAACAGCGCATCGGCGGCGACGCGTTGGCGGAACTGCGCGAAGAACTGGAACTGGTGCAAGGTGCATCGCACCCGTTTGACGAAGCGCGCTACCTTGCCGGCCAGCAGACGCCGGTGTTTTTCGGCTCCGGCATCAACAATTTTGGCGTGCAGCCGCTGCTCGATTTCTTCGTCGACCACGCGCCAGCCCCGCAGCCGCGCGCGACGGCCACGCGCGAAGTGGATCCCGCGGAAGAAAAGTTTTCGGGCTTCGTGTTCAAGATCCAGGCCAACATGGATCCGCACCATCGTGATCGCGTCGCCTTCCTGCGGGTGTGCTCGGGCCGTTACGAGCCCGACATGAAGGCGCTGCAGGTGCGCACCGGCAAGGAAGTAAAACTCGCCAACGCGTTGACCTTCATGGCGTCCGAGCGCGAGATCGCCACCACGGCCTACCCGGGCGACGTGATCGGGCTGCACAATCACGGCACCATTTCGATCGGCGAAAGCTTCAGCGTTGGCGAAAGACTCGTCTTCACCGGCATTCCCAACTTCGCACCCGAATTGTTCCGCCGCGCGCAGCTGCGCGACCCGCTGAAAACCAAGGCGCTGCGCGAGGGACTGCTGCAACTTTCCGAAGAAGGCGCGACGCAATTTTTCCGCCCGTTGATGTCGAATGATTTGATCCTGGGCGCGGTCGGCGTGCTGCAGTTTGACGTTGCGGCCTACCGGTTGAAAGACGAATACAACGTCGATTGCGGATTCGAGAACGTCGGCGTGACGACTGCACGCTGGGTGCATTGCGACGACCCGAAAATGCTGGCTGAATTCCGCGAGCGCAACGCCACGCACCTGGCACTCGATGCGGCGGCGCAACTGGTGTACCTCGCACCGACGCGCGTGAACCTACAGTTGGCGCAGGAACGCTGGCCCAAGGTTACGTTTGCCGCAACGCGCGAACACACCGGCGCCATGGCGTAACACACCGGCACCCGCAGGAACCCGGATGGTAGGAGCCTGCGTGCAGGCGACCGACCATACCGGTCGCGACCACGGTCGCTCCTACGCCAAGACGCTACACTGGTGATTGCTTCTGCATGGAGTCGCGTGCATGAAAGTCCGAGCCGCCGTCGCGCACGAAGCCGGTGCGCCACTCAGCGTTGAAACCGTCGAGCTCGAAGGCCCGCACGCGGGCGAAGTGCTGGTACAACTGAAGGCCACCGGCATCTGCCACACCGACGCCTACACGCTGTCGGGCGCCGATCCTGAAGGCCTGTTCCCCGCGATTCTCGGCCACGAAGGCGCGGGTATCGTGGTCGACGTCGGCGCCGGCGTCACCTCGGTCAAAAAAGGTGATCACGTCATTCCGCTGTACACGCCCGAATGCCGTCAGTGTGAATACTGCCTCAATCCGAAAACCAATCTATGCCAGGCGATTCGCGAGACCCAGGGCAAGGGCGTGATGCCGGACGGCAGCAGCCGGTTCTCGGCCGGCGGCGAGATGATCCACCACTACATGGGCACCTCGACCTTCGCCGAGTACACCGTGCTGCCTGAAATCGCGGTGGCGAAGATCCGCGAAGACGCGCCGTTCGACAAGGTCTGCTACATCGGCTGCGGAGTCACGACGGGCATCGGCGCCGTGATCCGTACCGCGAAGGTGGAACCCGGTTCGAAAGTTGTCGTGTTCGGGCT
>JAICYA010000470.1 GCA_025934455.1 Rudaea sp. | reverse complement strand
GCGCAAGACCTATGGCATGCAGAGCGACGTCGAGGAGCACTACAGCGATCTCTCCGCGCGGGCCTCCGACGCGCTCGGCAATGTCGCGCTGGTGCAAAGCTTCGTGCGCATCGACGCCGAGGTGCAGGGCCTGCGTTTTGTCGCCAACAAGTTGTTGGCGGTGCAGATGCCGGTTCTGTCGTGGTGGGCGCTGGTGACCGTGATCACGCGGGCGTCTACCACCATCACGGTGCTGGCGATCTTCACCGTCGGCATCATGCTGAACCAGCGGGGCCTCACCTCGGTCGGCGAGATCGTGATGTTCGTGAGTTTTGCGACCATGCTGATCCAGAAGCTCGAGCAGGTGGTGAGCTTCATCAACAGCGTGTTCATGGAAGCGCCGCGGCTGCAGGAATTCTTCAACGTGCTCGATGCCGTTCCTGCCGTTCGCGACCGCCCGGATGCGATTGACACCGGCAGGCTGTCCGGTCTCGTCGAATTCAACGACGTTACCTTTTCCTATGACGGCAAGCGGCCCGCGGTCGAAGATCTTTCCTTCACCGCCCTGCCCGGCCAGACCATCGCGCTGGTCGGCTCGACCGGCGCCGGCAAGTCGACCGCGATCGCACTGCTGCACCGCGCCTTCGATCCGCAATCCGGCTTCATCAAGATCGACGGCATGGATGTCCGCGGCCTGACGCTGGCATCGCTGCGGCGAAACATCGGCGTGGTGTTCCAGGAAGCGTTGCTGTTCAACCGCTCGATCGCCGACAATCTGCATGTCGGCAAGCCGGACGCCAGCAAAGAGGAAATGCGCGCGGCCGCGGCGCGCGCGCAGGCGCTGGAATTCATCGAGCGCGGCGAGAAGAAATTCGACACCAATGTCGGCGAACGCGGACGGATGCTGTCGGGTGGCGAACGCCAGCGGCTGTCGATCGCGCGGGCGATCCTGAAGGATCCGCCGATCCTGATCCTCGACGAGGCCACCAGCGCGCTCGACGCCGCGACCGAAGCCAAGGTCAATGCCGCTCTCGATGAAGTGATGAAGGGGCGCACCACGTTCGTGATTGCGCATCGGCTTTCGACCATCCGCAATGCCACGCGTATCCTGTTGTTCGAAGCCGGCCACGTGATCGAAAGCGGAACCTTCGATGAACTGGTGGCAAAAGGCGGTCGTTTCGCGGAACTCGCACGCGCCCAATTCATGGTCGAGCCGAATATGGCGCAGAAAACCGCGCGTGGCGCGCACGCGCAGGAGGCGACAGGCACGGCTGTCAAGATTTGAACCGCGTCGAAATTCGGCCCATTTCATCCGTGATTTAGGCGGACAAGCTCTGTTCTGGGCCGGCAAGCCGGTATAGGTTTGCAGTCGCCATGAGCTGCGGCACAAGACGCGCCCGAAAGCCGCACGCTCAAACCCGAAGTCACATGTCTCCATGGATGGGGACTTAAACGACCGGAAACCGGATAGTGCATTTTTCTCGCCTGCTGTGTAGTTCGTCGTTGAAATGGATCATTGTCGGCGTGGCGCTTGCGATCGCCGCGCCGCGCGCAGCACAGGCGGAAGCGCTGCTGCTGATCGAGGCCGACAGCGGCAAAGTGCTGCAGGCCGAAAACGCCACCATGCCGTGGTACCCGGCGTCGCTCTCCAAGCTGATGACGGCCTACGTTACGCTG
>JAICYA010000113.1 GCA_025934455.1 Rudaea sp. | reverse complement strand
GTTGAGCGCGGTGCTGGAGCCGGGCGGCAAGCTGGTGTCGCGCGAAGTCGCCGAGTCCATCGTGCGTTTCGTCGCCGGCGGTTCGGAACTGGCCAACGCCGAAATCGAACCGTCGTTGCTGAGCCTGGTCTGCCGCGAACTCAACACGGCGCGGCAAGGGCAAGGGCGCAAGGAAATTTCCGCCGACCTGCTGGCCGGTTCGCGCGACACCATCCTTTCCGAATTCTACGAGCGCGCGCTCGCCGACCAGCCGGCCGGCGTGCGGCGCGTGGTCGAGGACGAGCTGCTGACCGAATCCGGTCATCGCGAAAGTCTGGCCGAAGAGCGCGTGGCCAAAGCCCTGGCTGCGGCCGGCGCCGCGCCTGACGCGCTTGCGACACTGGTCAACCGGCGCCTGTTGCGCATCGAAGAACGCCTCGACGTGCGTCGCGTCGAACTCACCCACGACGTGCTGTGCAGCGTGGTGGTCGCCAGCCGCAACCTGCGCAAGGAACGCGAGGCGCGCGACGAGGCCGAGCGTCAGCTCGCCGCGCAACGCGATCGCGAGGCGGCCATCCATAGTGCGCTCGTGCGTGCACGCGCGATCGCGTCGGCCTGCATCTTGCTCGCCCTGGTCGCCATCGCCGGTGCGATATTCGGCTTCGTCAACATGCGCCACGCGCGCGTCGCGGAAGCCGAAGCGCAGAATTCGCGCAGCAATGCCGAAAAACTGGTGAGCTTCCTGATCGAGGATTTCTATACCGAGCTGGCGCCGACCGGGCGGCTGTCGACCTTGGGCAAGCTCGCCCACATGACCGTCGGTTACTACGACAGCCTGCCGCCGCAACTGGTCACTCCGCAGACAAAGATCAACCGCGCGATGGCGCTGGTGCGTGAAGGCGCATCGTTGAATGCGGCAGGCAAACTGGATGCCGGCACCCGGAGTCTCGGCGAGGCGCAGTCCGAGTTCGAGCAGCTGCGCGCCGCCGGCAACCACGACGAAGACGTCGTCTATGGGCTGGCGCTTGCCTTGTATGAGCAGGGTTCAAGCGTGATCCGCGGTGGTCGCGGCACGGCGGGACAGTTGCAACAGGCGGCAGACCTGCTCAAGCCGCTGGTGTACGGCGCCAATCCGTCGCAACGCGTCCGCCAACTGTATGGCGATGATCTGAATTTCCTCAGCCACACCCAGTCGAACACGAAGGCGGTCGACACCTGCGAGGAAGCGCGCAAGGTGCTGACCGGTATCGGCGCATTGGACCTGTCGGATCTGAACGCGGCTTCCTCATATGCCGATACTGCCGATTCCGAGGCCCGCTTCCTGATGTCGCTCGGCAAGGACGCCGAGGCGCAAGCGCTCGAACAACAGGTGTATGACCTCGCCGAAAAGGTCCTGGCACAACGTCCGAGCGACCTGCATTCGCTGTTGAACCGCGTACTTGCCGCGGGTCTGCTGGGCCAGCTGGCCCAGCGTCGCCACGACGACGCCACCGCTGCCGACTACGCACGGCGTGCCGTGCAGGCGAGCGAGGACTGGGTGCGTTCCGATCCCTCGAATCTGGAGGCGTGGTGGTATTTGGCGACGGTACTGCGCGGGACCGCAGACGAGCAATTCGATCGCGGCGAAGTCGGCAACGCCATCGCCACGATGCATTCGCTGTTCGCGCTGGAGCAGGACAAGCGCCTGCCTTCCAGCCTCGGACCGCGGATCTGGTATCAATGGCTTGGACTTGCGGACATGCAGGCCAAAGCCGGTGACGCTGCGGCGGCTGCGCAATCGATGAAATCGTTCGCGCGCGACACCGATGAATACACGGCGCAACTCGGAAAGGACGATGCCAAGCGGACCCTGCTGGCCGTGGTCGATCAGGGACTTTCAGACGCCAATTTGCAACTGCTCGAAGGTGCGCCGAAGGCTGCGCTGGCAACGGCTGTCGCTGCGATTGCCCACGTCGAACCGATCAAGGTTCCCGCGGAAAACACGACCGGCGTCAACATTCGGATCAACATGCTGCGCAGCAATCTGGGCGTGGCGGCGCGCGCGGCGATCCAACTCGGCGATTATGCGCAAGCCGAGGCCTTGGCGCGCCGCTGGTCGCAGGTACCGTCGTCCCCGTTCGACACTCGTGATCCGCGCGAATTGAAATCGATGATCGATGCCGTTCTCGCCAACGCGATCGTCCTGCAGGGCCGCAACGACGAGGCAAACAAGACTCTGCAACCGGCGCTGGCGTATTACCGAGAACAGCAGCACGGGGGTGCGCATGGCACGGATTTCTGCCGGGATTTCGCGTATGCGCTATACGTAAACGCGATCGCTGCGCCTGCGGATGCCGCTGGTCGCAAGCGGCGTGCTGCCGACCTGGATGAAGCGGCGAAGCAGATCGCCGGCGCCTCGGCACAAGCGCAGAAGTTGACGGACATGCGCTATGTGTCCGGCCTGATCGCGGCGGCCGCGCGAGGGGAATGACCACGCGCGCCGCCATACCGCTGACGATAGGCGTCACCAGTCATCGCAACCTCGTCGCCAGCGAGGTCGAGGCGATCCGACAAGGCGTACGCGATTTCCTCGTGCGCATGCGCCGCGAGTATCCGAACATGCCGCTCGTCGTCGTGTCCGCGCTGGCCGATGGCGGCGATCAACTGGTCGCGGAAGAAGCGCTCGCCGCCGGCGCGCGCCTGATCGCGCCGCTGCCGCTGGCGCGTGCGCAGTACGCCAGTGATTTCACCGACGCGGCGGCGCGTGCGCGTTTCGATGCGCTCTGCAACGCGGCGCAAATCATCGAGCTTCCGCAGCTCACGGATGGCGCCGTCCATGCTCCCGCTCCGACCGGGCACGAGCGCGATCGGCATTACGCGCAAGCCGGCGTCTACGTCAGCGATCATTGCCACATCCTGCTGGCGATCTGGGACGGCAAGCCATCGACGCTGCTTGGCGGGACGGCGCAGATCGTGCGCTATCGCCTGAGCGCCGAAAAGCCCGCGCTGGCCGAGCGCCGCCGTGCCGCACCACGCAACCTGCTGGACGACGACAGCGAGCGCCTGACGTATCAGATCGTGTGTTCGCGCGATCAGGCCGATGGCGCGCCGGCGCCGCCACTGCATCCGTTGCAGACCGTTTGGCGCTGCGGCGAGCAAATCCAGCCGGGCGATGGTCCGATGCCAGAAAAATTCCGCGCGACGCTCGCCAATGCGGCCGAGTTCAACGCGGATGCGGAAAAATATTCCGCGCCGATCGATGCGCATCCGGGCTTGGCGGCCGCCGCGGCGGACGCCGGCGCCATCGAGCGGCTGTTCCGCGCGGCGGACTGGCTGGCGATCCACTTTCAGCGCCGCGTGCTGTTGGCCATGCGCGGGCTCTATACCGTGGCCGCATTGATGGCGATCGCGTTCACGGCTTACGACAACCTGCCCGCGCAGGACGACATGCTCTACGTTTTCCTGCTGCTGTTCGCGCTCGGCGGTTTCCTCGTCGTCCTCGCCAACCGCCGCGGCTGGCATCGCAAATACCTGGATTGCCGCGCGCTCGCCGAAGGTTTGCGCGTGCAATGGTACTGGCGGCGGATCGGGCTGTCGCTCGCCGGCGACGCCGAATTCGCACGCGACAATTTCCTGCAAAAACAAGATGTCGAGCTCGGCTGGGTGCGCGACGCGATGCGCAGCGCCGAACTGGAAAGCGCGCCGCTCAACGTTGCGGATGCGTCACGCGAAATGGCCGACGTCGTCCGCGAATGGGTCGGCGACGCGCAGCACGGCGGGCAGCTCGACTACTACGGGCGCAAGGCCGCGCAACGCGCGCGCACGCACCGCATCACCGAAACGGTCGACACGGCCAGCCTGTGCGTTGGCATCGGCATCAGCATCGTGCTCGCCGCGTTCGCGGTACATCTGTCCGCGGATATGAAGAACGACCTTGTCGTGGTCATGGCGATTTTTTCCATCGTTGCCGGCGTGCGCGCGGCGTATGCCTACAAGAAGGCCGACAAGGAACTCATCAAGCAATACCGTTACATGCAGCGCATCTTCGGCGCGGCGCGCAAGGCGCTCGATCGCGCCATCGATGCGGCCGAGCAGCGCGAAGTGCTGCGCCTGCTCGGCGAAGCCGCATTGGCCGAGCAAGTGGAATGGGCGCTGATGCACCGGCAGAGGCCGCTGGAGCACAACCGGCTTTGACCGGGAGTTGCGGCGTCAGTGGTCGGGCTGCTGGGTAACTTCGCCAGCGCTGCCGTCGGATGGCGTGGCGGGCGCCGGGTCTGCGGTACGGCCTTTTTCCAGTTTGCGCAGACGTTTCTCGTCCTGTTTCTTTTTCTTGGCGAGATCGCGTTGGCGCTTGTCGTATTTGTAGTTCGGTTTGGGCATTGGGCTTCCGCGTCCGCCTGTGCGGGTGTCGATTGCATAAAAAACCCCGGCCATTGCTGACCGGGGTTTTTGCGTACCTATGCGGCGAGCGGCTTACGCCAACTGCACTTCATCGGCCTGCATGCCTTTCTGACCCTGCACGGCGACGAAACTGACGCGCTGGCCTTCGGCAAGGGTCTTGAAGCCCGAGCCCTGGATGGAACGGAAATGCACGAACAGGTCCGGGCCGCTTTCCGGCGTGATGAATCCGAAACCCTTCGCATCGTTGAACCACTTGACGGTACCGATCTGACGTTCTGCCATAACAAACTCCTGAAACAAAGTGAATGACGCTGCTCGGAAACATTCCGCGCCGCGACTGTTTTGCTAAGGGAGAGCGTGGAGGGCGATGAAGCAAATCGCGAGATTGACCGCATCAGGCCACGATTCACCGTGACCCCGGCAAATACAGCGTGGCGAGTATACAGAAGATTGGCGCCGTGCGCTAATCGCGGCGGCGGATTCGCGCTAATCGGGAAATCAGTAGGTTCGTGGCTGGTTTTTTGCCGTAAGTAATTGACGTAGCTCGTATTTATCTTCCGCAGTCAACGCGGTTTCGCCCTGTTTTTTCAGTAGATCGTCCAGGCGCTGCTGGTGCGTCTGCCGGTCGAGCTGGCGGATCGCGTCGACGAATTCCGCGCGCAGGGCATCATCTTCGCCGGGAAAATCCAGGGTCGCGAGCTTCTGCAGCGCGCGCGCTTCCTCGCGACCCTCGTAGTGTTCGAGCAACACCGCGGTGGACATCGCCGGGCGCTCGCGACACAGGGTTATCAATTCGGCCAGCAGGGCAATACCAGGCTGACGCAAGGTCGCGAACAGCCACGGCGGCTGCAGTGCTTCGGCAAAGACGGGGTGCTGCACGAGCAATGCAACGGCGCTGCGCACCAGCGTGCGTTCCTGCGGGCGCGTTGCCGATTTGCGCGGCGTGGCGGCGAGCGCATCGACGCGCAGCTTCACGTTCGTGATGCGATCGAGCTCGGCGAGCATCAGGTCGCGGAATGCGCCGTCGGGAATCTGCGCCAGCAGCGGTCGCGCATGTTCGGCGAGGCGCGCCTTGCCGTCGAGGCTGGCGAGATTCACGTCGGCGCCAAGATGCGCGAAGAAGAATTCCGACAGTGGCGTGGCATCTTTCAAGCGCTGTTCGAAGCCGGCCTGGCCTTCTTTGCGCACCAGCGAATCCGGGTCTTCCCCGTCGGGCAGAAACAGGAAGAACGCCTGGCGACCGTCGCGCATGCGCGGCAGCACGGATTCGACCGCCTTCCACGCCGCGCCGCGGCCGGCGCGATCGCCGTCGAAGCAGAAGTAGACATCCGCGCAATTGCGGAACAGCAGTTCGGCATGGTCGCGCGTGGTCGCGGTGCCGAGCGTGGCCACGGCCTGCGTCACGCCGTGCTGGAACAGCGCGATCACGTCCATGTAGCCTTCGACCACGATCAGGCGGGGAATCTTGCTGTGCGCCTGCCGCACCTGCCACAGCGCGAACAACTGCTGGCCTTTGTGGAACAGTGGTGTTTCCGGCGAGTTGAGGTACTTCGCGCCGGAGTCTTCGGTTTTCTCGAGGATGCGGCCACCGAAGGCGATCACGCGACCGCGCCGATCCTGGATCGGGAACATCACGCGGTCGCGAAAACGGTCGTAGGGCGTCCCGCGCTCGCCACGCGTGAGCATGCCGCTTTTTTCCAGCAGCGCGATGCGCTGCGGCGTCGTGCCGAGCGCGGATTTGACACCATCCCAGCCGTCCGGCGCGTAGCCCAGGCCAAAGCGTTCGATGGTCGCGGCGTCCAGGCCGCGTGCGTGGAAGTAGGCGTTCGCCTTGCCGCTCTTGCCGAGTTCGCGCTGGTAGAACTTCGCGCAGGCATCGAGCACGGTGTACAAATCCGCCGAATCCTCGCTCGGCGTGCGCTTGCCGCCGCCTTCGTAGGGCACCTTCAGGCCGACGCGCGAGGCGAGCTCCTCGACCGCGTCGGGAAATTCCATGCGGTCGTACTCCATCAGGAACTTGATCGCGCTGCCATGCGCGCCGCAGCCGAAGCAATGGTAGAACTGCTTGTTCGGGCTGACCGTGAACGAGGGCGAGCGTTCGTCATGGAACGGACAGCGCGCGGTCCAGTCGCGCCCGGCCTTTTTCAGCGGCACGCGCTGCTCGATCACCTCGACGATGTCGACGCGGGCGAGCAGGTCGTCGATGAATTTTTCGGGGATGCGGCCTGGCATGCGATAACCCGTATCTCAGGCCCGCATTCAATCTTCTTCCGGCACCAGCCACCACAGCAGCAGGTAGACGAGCGTGCCGGGAAACGCCGCAGACAGGATGCTCAGCAGC
>JAICYA010000296.1 GCA_025934455.1 Rudaea sp. | reverse complement strand
GACATGAAATGCCGGCTCGACGCGGCACATTGGCTGACCCTACGTGCGGCCTGGACCAAGGGCGAGACCGAGAAGAACGGCGGCCGCTTCGGTACCGAGGCCGCGGTGGCCAAGCTCACCGCATCCGAGGCGGCGATGTGGATCAGCCACCAGGCGGTGCAGATCCACGGCGGCATGGGCTACTCGAAGGAGATGCCGCGGGAGCGCTATTTCCGCGACGCCAAGATCACCGAGATCTACGAAGGCACGTCGGAAATCCAGCGCATGGTCATCGCGCGCAACGAAACCGGATTGCGCTGAATTCGCGCAGGCGCGGTTTGGCGTGGCGGCGGTTGGCCTAGGAAATTTCTAAATTTCCCGTACAAACCAATGACAATCCGGGGTTTTTTGCTGGCTGACCGGGTTGCGGCGCTGGCGAAAGACGGCGCCGAAGCGGTATCCTTGGCGTCCCGAAAATCCCGTTCCGGACGGACTTGCATGAACGCCAAACCCAGCGCGGTCGCGCGCGCCGACGACTCCCTTCCGCAAGCGATTCTTGCCGCTCTGGGCGCTGCTGCGACACCGCTGGCCAGGCCATTCGTCGAGCATTTTTTCCACCGCATCGGTGCCGACGACCGCGCTGTGCACGACACCGAGATCTGGTCCGGGATGATGCACGGCCTGCTGGATTTCGTGCACGTGCGCAAGAGCGGCACGCCGAATCTGCGCGTGTTCAATCCGGCCCGTGAGGCCGATGGCTACGAATCCGCGCACACGGTCATCGACATCATGACGGACGACATGCCGTTCCTGGTCGACTCCGTTGGCATCGCCGTGGCCCAGGCCGGCTTGAACGTGCATCTGGTCGCGCATCCGGTCTACAGCGTTGAACGCGATGCCGGTGGCAACGTGCTCGCATTCGCGGTGGAAGGCGGCAAGGGCAAGCCCGAATCGCTGATGCATTTCGAGATCGATCGCATCGGCGAACCGGCGGAACGCGTGCGCCTTGAGCAGTCGGTGCGTGCGGCGCTGGACGATGTCGCCCAGTGTTACCGCGACTGGCCGGCGATGCGCGACAAGATGCTGGCTGTCGCCAACGGCCTGGCATCGGCCAAGATGCCGGTCGATGCGGGCGGTGTCGCCGAGGCGCAGGAATTCCTGCGTTGGGCGGCGGCGGACCACTTCACGTTCCTGGGTTACCGCGAGTATCGGGTCGGCCAATCCGGCGGCGAAGAAGTCCTGCTGGCGGTGGACGGTTCCGGGCTCGGCATCCTGCGCGGCAAGGAGCGTTCGGTCGCTCCGCGTTCGCTCAAATCATTGGCTGCGCGCGATCTGCCGCAATCCGGCGCGATGGACGCGATCATCCTGACCAAGACCAATGCCCGCTCCAGCGTGCATCGCTCGGGCTACATGGATTACATCGGCGTGATCGAATTCGACGCGCGTGGCGTGCCGGTGGCAGAGCGGCGCTTCATCGGCCTGTTCACCTCGGGTGCGTACGCGCGCCGGCCGTGGGAGATTCCGCTGGTGCGGCATAAGTTTGAGGCGGTGATGGATCGCTCCGGGCTGCGTCGCGATTCGCATTCGGGCAAGAATCTGCGGCATATCCTCGAAACCCTGCCGCGTGACGAACTGTTCCAGGCCGGCGAAGACGAATTGTTCGCCACCGCCACGGGCGTGCTCGGCCTGCAGGGCCGCGCACGCGCGCGCCTGTTCGTGCGCCGCGACAAGTACGGTCGCTTCTTCTCGTGCATGGTATACATGCCGCGCGACCGCTTTACCGCCGACGTGCGCGAGCGCGTCGAGGGGCTGCTCAAGGACACGTTCCGCGGCGAGCGCCTGGATTCCACGATCAGCGTCGGCGAATCCGCGTTGGCGCGCCTGCACTTGATCGTGCGTCCGAAGCCCGGCGAAAAGCCTGAGTACGACACCGCGCAGCTCGAAGAGCGCATCGGCCAGATCGTGCGCAACTGGCGCGACAGCCTGCGTGACGAATTGGTGCGCAAGCACGGCGAGGAAAAGGGCAGCAAGCTTGCAAGCCGCTTCGGCCGTGCGTTGCCGGCCGGCTACATCGAAGAGGTCAGCGCCGAGGTCGCGGCGACGGACGTGGAGGCCATCGCCAGCCTGAAGGATGCCGACGACCTGCGCCTGTCGCTGTATCGTCCCGGCAAGGATGACAGCCTGCGCTTCAAGCTGTTCCGCTACGGCGCGCCGATTTCCTTGTCGGACGCGTTGCCCCTGCTCGAGAACATGGGCCTGAAGATCCTATCCGAGCACCCTTACGAGATGAAGCTCGGCGACAGCGCGGCCGTGATCCAGGATTTCGAAGTGCAACCGGCGACGCGCTTCGGCTTCGACCTGGAGCAGGTGCGCGATTCGTTCCAGTCCAGCTTCGAGCGCATCTGGCGCGGCCAGGCCGAGAGCGACGGTTTCAACCGGCTGATCCTCGGCGCGAACATGGGCTGGCGCCAGGTGGCGATGCTGCGCGGCATCTGCAAGTACATCGTGCAGACCAATGCGACGTTTTCGCAAAGCTACATGGAGGAGACGCTCAACCGTTACCCGCTGATCGCGGGATTGCTGGTGGAGTTGTTCGAAGCCAAGTTCGACCCGCAGCGCGAGGATCCCGGCAAGACCGTGCTCGAAGGCGCGCGCAAGCGCTTGCGCCGCGAACTCGAAGTGCTGCTGCCGGCGGAGGTCGCCACCGCGCATCCGGGCTTCATCGACGATCTGGTCAATGCCCATGGGCAAACGCGCGATGCGCAGATGCAGGCGATCGTCGCCGCATTGCGCATTTTGCTCGATCGCGTTGCGAGCCTTGACGAAGACCGCATCCTGCGTGGTTTCCTCGGCGTCATCGGCGCGATGCTGCGCACGAGTTATTTCCAGGCACCGGGCGGCAAGGCGCGCGAGTACATAAGCTTCAAGTTCGATTCGTCCAGGGTGCCGGACCTGCCGAAGCCGAAACCCTATCGCGAGATTTTCGTCTACGCCCCGCGTGTCGAGGCCGTGCATCTGCGCTTCGGTCCGGTCGCGCGCGGTGGTCTGCGCTGGTCCGATCGCCGCGAAGACTTCCGCACCGAAGTGCTGGGCCTGGTCAAGGCGCAGATGGTCAAGAACACGGTCATCGTGCCGGTCGGTTCCAAGGGCGGTTTCTTCGTCAAGCGCCCGCCCGCTCCGACCGGAAACGCAGGTGGCGATCGCGATGCGGTTCTCGCCGAGGGCATCGCCTGCTACCGCCTGTTCATGAACGGCATGCTCGACATCACCGACAACCTG
>JAICYA010000073.1 GCA_025934455.1 Rudaea sp. | reverse complement strand
GGCGTAGTAGGTCAGCGCTGCGGGTGGCGCACCTGCAGCGCCGGCCGAGAGCAGGTTGTGCCGGTAATTGAAACTGCTCTGCATGTCCTGATCGGAAATCGAATGCAGCCACCACGAGGCGTTTTCCCGCGCGGTCGCATCGTTCGTGAGGTTGCGTGCCTCGAGCATCAGGTGCCGATGGTAGTCGTAGATCACCGGTTCGGAGACGCGCGCCTGGTCGCCGATCGCGGCAACCCGGTCGAGCGTCGGTACCGTGGCATGGATCCACCACTGGATGCTGTCGGTCAGATGCGTGTTGGCATTGGCGATATCGGTGCCGGTCGCGTCGCGCCAGACGCGATACAGCATGAACAAATCTCGGTGCGAAAGACCATACGCCGTGCCTTCCTGGCTGCCACCGCCGGGAATGGTTGCGGTGTAGGCTTCCTGCTCGGGCCATTTCGCGGTCGTGAGCAGATTCAGCCAGTTTGTGTTGTTGGATGCGAGGCCCCAATACAACGTCGCACGCAGGAAGCTGTAGTGGTAGTTGTTGGCCGGATCGTCCACGCCCCAGCCGCTCCACGCAAATGCATGCCCGCCCCATTGCGCGGTGTCGGCATGCCAGACGTTCCACACCGCCTGTTCGGCGTAGGCTGCCCAGCGTGTGCGTTGGGCAGGGGAAACGTGATCCGCGCACCAGTCGTAGGTGAGCGCCAGGTCCTCGATCATAGAACCGACTTCCAGATACGAGTCGTTGGAAATCTCCGGCCGCCCACCGCCGGCGATCACGGTTTCCGCTGCGGACACTTGTGCTTCAACCGTTGCAACCGCCAACGTCGCGTACTGACCTTGACCGGTCAGCTTGTACAGGTAGGCCGCATCGGCGGCGGAAAAGCCGTAATCCGGATTGCCCGCGATGGCGACATCCACGTAATTCTTGAAGCGCGTGAATTCGGCCGAGTTCTGATCGACATACGACAAGTCGATATCGATAGCCGCCTGGGCTGGCAGCGCCGCCAGCAGTCCGATCAGCAGCCAGATTCTGCCCGTCATGGTCATCTCGAACTCCGGAAGTGTTCGTAGCCTAGACGAGTCAACGCCAGTCGGGTGCGAATTGCGACACGCTTGGCGCTACAGCGCGTCGATATCGCCCAGTGCCTGGATCAACCGGCGCGCGCGTTTATCGGGTTTGGTCGGCGGGCGTGTGTAACCCGCGCCCGCCAACCGCCGCTGTTCGGCCGCCTGCACCCGCGCGGTGCGGCTGGCTTCGGTTTCGCAATAGCACGTCTGCGCCGCGCCGGCGGAACCACGCTGCGCGATCAGCACGAGCACATCGACTTCGAATTGCTCGTCGCCGCGCGCGATGCGCAGGCGGTCGCCGGCACGCAGCAGTTTGGACGGTTTGCCGTTGCCTTCGTGGATGCGGATCTTGCCGCCTTCAATCGCCTGCTTGGCCAGCGCGCGCGTCTTGAAAAAACGCGCGGCCCACAGCCACACGTCTAGACGTACGCCGGTTGCCTGCGGTGCAACGGTGTCGTTCAGAGGGTTCTCACCCGCACTTGCTGTAGCCGCAGTTCAGGCACGTCGCGCAGCCGTCCATGATGATGACGGCGTTGGTATTGCACTTGTGGCACAGCGTCGCGCCGGGCGGAAAGGCGCCGGCGGATTCCGGCGCGGATGGCAGGCTCTCGCCCGCGGTAGGAGCGGATTCGACCATTGCTCCGCCCATTTCCCCGGCCGTGCCTATTTCAGACTTTTTTTTTGCGTCCCTCGTACGCGACTCGTAGGCCGCGCGCTTGTCGGCGATCAGCTTGCGCTGTTCGGGCGACAGTTCCGGATCGTGCAGCAGGCCGATCATCTTCAGATGCTGCTCGACGATCGCGCCCAACTCGGCCACGATCGACGGCATGTACACCCCGCCGGCCTTGAAGTAGCCGCCGCGCGGATCGAACACGGCCCTGAGCTCCTCGACGATGAACGTGACGTCGCCACCCTTGCGGAACACGGCGGACATGATGCGCGTGAGCGCCACGATCCACTGGAAGTGATCCATGTTCTTCGAGTTGATGAAGATCTCGAACGGCCGGCGCAACTCGTATTCCGTGCCCTGATTGAGCACGATGTCGTTGATCGTCACGTACATGGCGTGTTCGACCAGCGGCGAGCGGATCTTGTAGGTGGCGCCTATCAGTACCTCCGGACGCTCGACCTTCTCGTGCATCTGGATGACTTCGGCCTTCGGCACCTCGATCGTGTCGCGTGGGTTGGGGCCGAGCGCGGGTGCGTTGGCATCCGCGCCGGGTTTGGCGACGCTGTAGCCCTTGATCTTGTGGGAAATCTTGATGGTCATGGCGGATCGTTCGGATTGACGTAAGTCGTGCGGAACCGCGCCTGCGGTTCTGCGACGACCGGTTATTTTTTCTTTGCTTTTTTCTTCGCCCCGGCGGTTTTCTCCGCCTTGGACTTGCGCTTCAGGTCCATGCTGTGCGCGCGCTTGTAGGTCTGGATGTCCTTGAAGTGACCCTTGGCGTCGCGCACGGCGTACAGCTTCTTGCCCTTGCTGCTGTACAGCGTGGTGCGATGGCCCTTTTTCTTGGCCGTCTTCTTCGCCACCTTCTTCTTCAGCGGCTTTTTTGCGGCTTTTTTGCCGACTTTCTTGGCGATTTTCTTTGCGGCTTTCTTCGGCGCGGCCTTCTTCACGGCCTTCTTCGCGGCCTTCTTCGCCGCCTTGCGGGCGCCCGCCACGGCCTTCTTCACGGCCTTCTTCGCGGCGCTGACGCGCTTGACGACGGCTTTCTGCACGTCCGCCGCCCTTTCGGCCACCGCCGTCCTGACCTCGGCGACTTTCTGCGCGGCTGCCTGGCCGATCTGCTGCGCCGTGTCGGCCACGGACTGACCGATCTCCTGCGCCTTTTCGACGACCGCGTCCACCGGACCGGATGGGTTGTCGCCCCAGCTGTGTTCGCTTTGCATAATGACTCCGCTTCGTTCGTTGTGCCGATTCCGGTTCTGCGCACCGAGAATCTTCAGGTACGTCAGAACTTCCCGTGAGCTTTCAACAAGGCCAACAGAAAAGCCTAAAATTTCCCGTAGTAACCTTCCTTCAAGGCATCGAACAGGTTCGCGGCGGTATGTGTTTCGCCGTCATATTCGATCTCGTCGTTGCCCTTGGCCTCCACTACGGTACCGTCATCCAGCTCGAAACGGTAGAGGGTGCTTTCCAGGTCCGCTTCCTTGACCAGCACGCCCTGGAAGGCGGCCGGGTTGAAGCGGAACGTGGTGCAGCCTTTCAGGCCCTTGCGGTGGGCGTAACGGTAGATGTCCTTGAAATCCTCGTACGGGTAGTCGGTGGGCACGTTCGCGGTCTTGGAAATCGACGAATCCACCCATTTCTGCGCGGCGGCCTGGATGTCGACGTGTTCCTTCGGCGTGATGTCGTCGGCGGCGACGAAGTATTCCGGCAGTTTCTGCTCGGCCTTGTCCGATAACGGCATCGCGTCGGCATTGATCAACTCGCGGTAGGCGAGCAGCTCGTAGCTGTAGACCTCGACCTTTTCCTTGGATTTCTTGCCTTCGCGGATCACGTTGCGGCTGTAGTGGTGCGCAAACGACGGTTCGATGCCGTTGCTCGCGTTGTTCGCCAGCGACAGCGAAATCGTTCCGGTCGGTGCGATCGACGAATGATGGGTGAAGCGCGCACCGGTCTGCGCCAGCTGTTCGACGAGTTCCGGATCGACTTCCGCCACGCGCTGCATGTAGCGCGAATACTTGGCGTGCAGCAGGCGGCCGGGAATCTTGTCGCCGGGCCTGAAGCCGTCGGCAACCATTTCCGGGCGCAGGCGCAGCATCTGCGCAGTGACCGTGAACGTTTCGGTCATTATGGGGGCAGGGCCTTTTTCCTGGGCGAGCGACAACGCCACTTCCCAGCCGGCCATGGCCATGTCGCGCGCAACCTGTTCGGTGAATTCGCAGGACTCGTCGCTGCCGTACTTCATCTTCAGCATGGCGAGCGTGGAGCCGAGGCCAAGGAAGCCCATGCCATGACGGCGCTTGCGCGTGATCTCGTCGCGCTGCTGCGCCAGCGGCAGGCCGTTGATCTCGACCACGTTGTCGAGCATGCGCGTGAACACGCGCACGACTTCCTTGTATTCGTCCCAGTCGAAGCGCGCCTTCGGCCCGAAGGGATCGCGCACGAAGGTGGTCAGGTTGACGGAGCCGAGCAGGCAGGAACCATACGGTGGCAGCGGCTGTTCGCCGCAGGGATTGGTCGCGCGGATGTTCTCGCACCACCAGTTATTATTCATTTCGTTGACGCGGTCGATGAGGATGAATCCCGGCTCGGCGTAGTCGTACGTCGAACTCATGATCATGTCCCACAGGTGCTTGGCGCGGATGTGGCCGTACACCTTGCAGGCGACCAGTCCGTCGTCGCGCGTCACGTAGTTCTTGTGCGTCGGCCAGTCGCGCCAGATGACTTTTTCCGCGTCGGCCAGGTCGATTTCGTCCTTTTCCTTGACGTTGATCGGGAACACCAGCGGCCAGTCGGCATCGCTTTCCACCGCTTCCATGAAACCGTCGGTGATGAGCAGGGAGAGATTGAACTGGCGCAGGCGGCCGTTCTCGCGCTTGGCGCGGATGAAATCCTTCACGTCCGGGTGCGACACGTCGAACGTGCCCATCTGCGCGCCGCGGCGGCCGCCCGCCGAAGACACGGTGAAGCACATCTTGTCGTAGATATCCATGAACGCCATCGGCCCGGACGTATAGGCGCCGGCGCCGGCGACGAAGGCGCCGCGCGGGCGCAGGGTCGAGAATTCGTAGCCGATGCCGCAGCCGGCCTTGAGCGTGAGGCCCGCCTCGTGGACCTTCTCCAGGATTCCATCCATCGAATCCTCGATCGTGCCCGACACCGTGCAGTTGATCGTGGACGTGGCCGGCTTGTGTTCGAGCGCGCCGGCATTGGACGTGATGCGGCCGGCCGGGATCGCGCCGCGGCGCAGCGCCCACAGGAATCGTTCGTACCAGTATTTCTGCTTTTCCGGCGTGCCTTCGGCCTCGGCCAGCGCATGGGCGACGCGCTGGTAGGTGTGATCGATGTCCGCATCGACCGGGGCGCCCTGCTTGGTCTTGAGCCGGTACTTCTTGTCCCAGATATCCTGGGAAGCGGGTTGCATGGGGATCGGCGCGGCCGCGTCGCGATTCAGGGCCTCGATACGCACGGTGCTCATTTTTTTGTCGTTCTCCCTAAATGTTGCAATTTGCCGCTGCTTTTTCATTTCTTGTGACCGCTGCGCGTCCGTTGCGTTACGGCGAAAAACGTCCCGTCAGCGCTCGGACCGGGTGGAAGCCCGGGGTCAGGCGCTGTGCGTTGATTTCTCGTCGTTATTCGTCTCTCCGTCCCGCTGCGAGCGGGTCCCCTGCTGATTGCCAAACCCCACGATTTGGGCCTTTCTGCCGAGTGCGAACACAAGATGTTGTGGTCGGTTCGGGCAAGTTACGCCATACCAATGGCCTTGTCAAAAGGTTTTTTTTCGCTCGTTTTTTCAATGGATTGCAAACGGATTTTCGTGCCACACGCGAAGATTGACGCACGCTGATGGAAAGTGCCGGCCCCGCCTTCGGCCGATGCGGCCATTGCGAAACCGTTTCCTGCAAAAATTGTCTGTTTCGGCGCCAATTCATTTGCTTTCGAGGATTTCACCATGTCGATTCGTCCGCGGATTCCCTTGCTTGGAGCTGTTTTCATCGCCTTGGCCGCCATTGCGCTGTGGACAGGCCTGCGCCCGGAAACCGGTACGGCCGGCACCTTGCCGGTCGCTGTCGACGGCCAGCCGCTGCCATCGCTTGCGCCGATGCTGGCCAAGGTCATGCCGGCCGTGGTCAACATCAATTCCAAGACCCGCGTGCGCGTGCGCAACCCGTTGATGGAAGATCCGTTCTTCCGCCAGTTTTTCGGCATGCCGGACATGCCGCGCGAGCGCATCGAGCAGTCCCTCGGCTCCGGCGTCATCATCGATGCCGCAAAAGGTTACGTGCTGACCAACAACCACGTCATCGCCGGCGCCGACGACATCGCGGTAACCCTGCACGACGGGCGCACGCTCAAGGCGCAGGTCGTGGGCACCGATCCGGATACCGACATCGCCGTAATCCGCATCCCGGCGGAAAACCTCAACGCGTTGGCACTCGCCGATTCCAGCCAATTGCGCGTGGGCGATTTCGTCGTCGCCCTGGGCGATCCGTTCGGCCTCGGCCAGACCGTCACCTCCGGTATCGTCTCCGCGCTCAACCGCAGCGGCTTGCGCGGCCTGGGCTACCAGAACTTCATCCAGACCGATGCTTCGATCAATCCCGGCAATTCCGGCGGGGCGTTGGTCAACCTGCGCGGCGAACTGGTCGGAATCAACTCCGCGATCTATTCGCCGTCCGGCGGCAATGTCGGCATCGGCTTTGCGATTCCGTCGAACCTGGCGAACCAGGTCATGCGTCAGCTCATCGCCACCGGCACGGTCGCGCATGGTTCGCTCGGCCTTGCGGCGCAGGATGTCACCCCGGACATCGCCGCCGCCATGGGCGTGAATCCCGGTGCGGGCGCGCTGGTCACGCGCGTGCGCGGCGGCTCGCCGGCCGCGGCGGCAGGCGTTGCTCCCGGCGACGTGGTGACGGCGGTCGACGGCAAGCCCGTGCGCAGCGCGGCGGACCTCGCCAATGCGCAGGGCATCCTGCCGGTGGGCTCGAACGTGCGCGTGGATCTGTTGCGCGACGGCAAGGCTTTGCAGGTGAAAACCCGGCTGGATGCGGACAAGCTCGCGAATGCCGATGGCGCCAGCCTCGACGCACGCCTGCGCGGCGCGCAGTTGTCCGAAGCCGATCCGAATGCGCGCCGCGACGGCCTTGCCGGCGTGCGCGTCGACCGCATCGTGGGCGGCAGCCGCGCACAGGACAACGGCCTCAAGCCCGGCGACCTGATCGTCGGCGTCAACCAGGTCGACGTTTCGAACCTGAACGATCTGCGCGGATTGCTTGCGCGTTCTCCGCGCCAGGTGTTGCTGTCGGTGGTGCGGGGACGGGACGCCTTGTTCGTGCCTTTGCGCTGAGCCATCGCCGCGGCACAAAGGCGCAGACTGCGCGATAATCGACAACGGGCCGCGTCCGCAATTCGCGGCGTGGCCCGTATCCGCAGAGGTGTTTATCGTGACGATTCGTTCCATCGCCCGCCATGTCTGGCCGCTATCACTGTTGTTTGCCTGCGGCGTGGCATTCGCCGCCGCTGCGGCCAAGCCGCACGAATCCGCCAAAGCCGAATCCAGGTCTGCGGGCCCAAACATCGTCCTGCGCGGCGATCATTCCACCACTCGCATCTACGAAGCCTTGGCCGTGGCGTTCGAGAAAGCCGGCGAAGGCCGCGTGACCGTGCAGCCGTTCAGCACGATTTCCGGACTGGATGCCGTCTACGCCGGCACGGCCGATATTGCTGCCAGTGCGCGCGCGGCCATGCCGGATCGCGTCGAGGAGCAGGGCACGAATTTCTATCCGGTGGCGTGGGATGCGCTGGTGCCGATCGTCGCGCCGACCAATCCGGTGAGCAACATCACGCTCAAGCAATTGCACGATGTCTACCTCGGCCGGATCACGAACTGGAAGGACCTCGGCGGCAACGACGCGCCGATCAACCTCGATGGCGTCGCCGCGCCGCTGGACGGCGTCGAGTATTCCACGCGCCTGCTCCTGTTCCATTACGGCGACCAGAATGTTTCCGTGTCGCGCATGTACGTGAACACGGAAAAGCTCGAAGAGGACATCGCCCTCAACGCGAACGGCCTGGGCATGAGCACGCTGGCCGGCGTGGCGCGCAACTCAAAAGTGAAAATGCTCGGAGTGGAAGGCGTGCGCGCTTCCACGGCGACAATCGCTGACGGCAGCTATCCGCTGTATTCGGCGATCTACCTCGCCACGCGCAATGGCGGCCCGCACAGTGCCGAAGCGGAAAAGTTCGTGGCCTTCGCGGACAGCGACGCCGGCAAGGCGATCCTGCGCCAGCAGG
>JAICYA010000070.1 GCA_025934455.1 Rudaea sp. | reverse complement strand
TTCACCAATTTCAACCGTTACTTCTTCGCGCAGACCGACAAGCAGGGCGCGCTGATCGACGAGCGCTACAATCACGGCGGCCAACTCGCCGACTACATCGTCGATTATCTGTCGCGCCCGGCGATGACGCGGGTGATGACGCGCGAAGGCCAAACCTACACCGAGCCGACGCAGGCGATCTTTGGGCCGAAGGCGTTGCTGATCAACCAGTTCTCCGGATCCGGCGGCGACGCGCTGCCGTGGTATTTCAAGCGCAAGCAGATCGGCCCGCTGATCGGCGAGCGCACCTGGGGCGGCCTCGTCGGCATCGGCGGTTATCCAGTGCTGCTCGACGGCGGCCGCGTCACCGCGCCACGCTGGGCGCTGTTCGGCCTGCACGGACAGTGGGAAGTGGAAAACGTCGGCATCGCCCCGGACATCGAGGTCTGGCAGGATCCGTCCATCACGCGCCAGGGCCGCGATCCACAGCTTGAGCGCGGCGTCGCGGAACTCATGCAGGCGTTGAAGGAACATCCGGCGCCGGTGTATCCGGATCCGGCCTATCCGAACTACCACCCAGTGTTGCCGGCAGTGCCGGCACACTAAGCAACACCGAGCGCAATCGGCGACAATGCCCTGAAGACTTGAACGGAGAATCGGCATGGAACTTCAGGGCAAGCGCATTGCGGTGACCGGCGCATTCGGCGCGCTCGGTGCGGCGATGGTGGAAAGTGCCGCCGCCGCGGGCGCACGCGTCGCCGCAATCGACCGCGCAGCGGCACCGACGTCCATCGCGGCGAACGTGACCGCCATCGGCGGCGTCGACCTGGCCGATGCGACTGCGGCCAAGTCCGCCATCGATGCGGCGGCACAAGCACTTGGCGGGCTCGATGGCCTGGTCAACATCGCCGGCACGTTTCGCTGGGAAACCCTTGCCGACGGCAGCGCCGACACCTGGGACCTGCTGTATCGCGTGAACCTGCGCACCGCGGTCGCGGCAAGCAAGGCGGCGATTCCGTATCTGATTTCCTCAAGTGCCGGACGCATCGTCAACATCAGCGCAGCCGGATCGATCAAGGCCGGCGCCGGCATGGGCGCGTATGCGGCATCGAAGTCGGGCGTCGCGCGCCTGACCGAGGCGCTGGCCGAAGAACTGAAGGATCGCGGGATCACCGTCAATGCGATCATGCCAAGCACCATCGACACCGCAGCGAACCGCGCCGACATGCCCAAGGCCGATTTTTCGCGCTGGGTAACGCCCGCGCAACTGTCCGACGTGATCGTGTTCCTGCTCTCGGACCGCGCCAGCGCGGTGACGGGTGCACTGTTGCCGGTGATGGGGCGCGTCTAGATTCCCAATCGCTTGGACATCCGCGCGAGGATGAAATCCTCCGCCCAACTGCGCAGACGCCAGTCGCGGATGAATCCGCAGTGGCCGCCGTGCGGGACGATGGTCAATTCCGTGGACGGCGCCAATGTCAGTTCGCGGAAGCCCGCGACGGGGATCACCGGATCGTCCTCGGCGGTGAGGATGTTCGCCGGCACGGCGAGCGCGGCGAGTCTGTCGCCCGCGATGGAATAGCCGTCCAGGTAATTTTCCAGCGTGCCGAAATCCGTGTGCTGCTCGACCAGCTGGCGCGTGAGGTCGCGCAGGCCACCATGCAGTTCACCGCGCGTGAACAGTTCGCGGTCGGGAAACAACGCCTGCTTGCGGCGCAGCGACTCGCGCCATTTGCGCATGAAGTAGAACTCATAGAACCACGGCGCGTCCTCGATGGCGGCAAGGCCGGCGCGCGGGCTGACCACCGGGCACACGGCGAACGTCCAGGACAGCGGAATCCCAGCCGCGGGTGCGCGCAGGGCCACGCGCAGGGCGAAATTGCCGCCCAGCGAGAATCCTCCGACGACCAGCGGCCGCACCGGAAAACGCCGCGCGATTTCCGCCACCGCGCCGACCACTTCGTCGATGCGGCAGGAATGAAACAGCTCGCGATTCAGGTGATGAGTCTGCCCGTGATCGCGGAAATTCAGGCGGAACACATCGCAGCCTTCGGCGAGCAGGCGTGCGCCGGTGTGCAAAATGTAATTGGACTGCGCGCTGCCTTCCCAGCCGTGCAGCAGCACCACCAGGGCGCGCGGCGTGGCGCGCATGTTCTGCACGGAATGAAAGCCTTGCAGGCGCACGCCGTTGCCGCAGTCGAGAATGCATTCGTCGGCACCGCGCTCCAGCACGGCATCGTTGCTGCGAAACGCGATGCGCCGCAGGAAACTCGAAGACAGCACCGACTGCACGTGCGCATTGCGCAGTAGCCACGGTGGATCGAACCCATCCGAACCGGTCATGCGTCGCCGTGACCCAGCGCCTGCGCAATGGCGGCGCGTGCGGCCTCGGCGGTCTGGCGGCGACCCTCCTCGCGCAACGGAATTGGATCGAGAAAGCGCACATGCGCTTCCACGCCCGCATCGCCGATCAGGCGCACGGCATTGGCGAAGAAGCTTTCGCCCTCGGCAAACGGCACGCGCAAATCCATTTTGCCTCCGCGGCCATAGCTGATCGCGACCGGTTGCACGGTGACCTGGGCATCCGCGGCGATCTGGAAAATGCGCGCGTGGAAGGTGCGCAAACGATCGCCCGGCCCGGTTCCGCCTTCCGGGAACACGCCCACGGACATGCCATCGCGCAGGCGTTCAACGGCCTGCTCCATCACCGCGTTCAGCGAGTGCCCACTGCCGCGGCGGTGGAAGATCGTGCCGGCGCGGCTCGCCAGCCAGCCGATCAGCGGCCAACGCGCGATCTCGGCCTTGGCGACGAAACTCATCACGCGCTGGCTGTGCATCAGTTCGATGTCCAGCCAGGAAACATGGTTGGCCACGAACAGCACGGCGCCCGATTGCGGTTCGCCCACGCGCACGATGCGAAATCCGCAGCGCCGCACGATGCCGCCCGACCACCAGCGCTGCAGCCACTGATCCAGGCGTTCGCCGCGTACGTGCGCGGTGCGCCCGATCGGACTGAACGCGACCAGTGCGAGCGGCACGGCAACGACAACGTGGACGAATACCCAGGGGGTGCGCCACAGATAGCGCAGCGGCCGCCGCCAGTCGCGGCGCGCCGGTGACAGGGATTCGACCGTGGAATGCATCGCCACGATGTTAGCCGTATGCGCTTTTCGCCGCAATGCAGCATTGCGATACTTTGCGTTCTACGTCGTCGGGCGTGGCACCACCGCCAACGTCAGCCGCGAAATGCAGACCAGGCGCTGGCCCTCGTCCTCGATGCGGATTTCCCAGACCTGTGTGCTGCGGCCGATGTGCAGGGCGCGTGCGGTGCCGGTGACAATTCCGGATTTCACGCCGCGCAGGTGATTGGCGTTGATTTCGATGCCGACCACGATCTCCCGCGCCGGATCGACCAGCATCATGCCGGCTGCGCTGCCGAGCGTTTCGGCGAGTGCCACGGAAGCGCCGCCGTGCAGCAATCCATACGGCTGATGCGTACGCGCGTCCACGGGCATCGTCGCGCGCAGGAAATCGTCGCCGACCTCGGTGAAGACGATGCCGATCGTTTGCATCATCGTGTCGCCGTTCAGCGCATTGAAGCGGTCGAGGGTGACGGGGGTTTTCCAGATCGGCATGGCGCTCCTCCAAACATGTCTCGCGCCAGCATAGCAACATCGGCGACGACATTTCGGCGACAATGGCCCGGTGGAATTCACCGTGACCTTGCAAGGCAGCGGCAAGCGGTTCGCCGTCGCAGAGGACGAGAGCGTGCTCGACGCCGCACGCCGCGCAGGGCTGGCGCTGCCGTATTCGTGCCTGTCCGGCGTGTGCGGTAGCTGCAAGGCGACGCTGGTATCCGGCGATTGCCACTACCCGCACAATCCGCCAAGTGCGCTGAACGCGGCGGAAGTGGCGCACCGCCAGGTGCTATTGTGCCAGGCCGTGCCGCGCTCGGACCTCACCGTCGCCGCACGCGAAGTGGCCTCGGTCGCGGCCATGCCCAAGCGCGTGCTCGCGCTGAAACTGATCGACAAGACCTTGCTCGCGCCCGACGTGATGCGCCTGCGCCTGACGCCGCCGCAGGGTGAATCGCTGAACCGCCTGCCCGGTCAATACCTCGACGTGCTCCTGCCCGGCGGCAAGCGCCGCGCGTTTTCCATCGCCAACGCACCGCACACCGGCCGCGAGATCGAACTGCACGTGCGCCACGTTGCGGGCGGCGATTTCACCCGGCACGTGTTCGCCGATCTGGAACCCGGCGCGATGTTGCGCGTGGAAGGCCCGCTCGGCACGTTCGTGCCGCGCGAGGATTCCGAACGCCCTCTGCTGTTCGTTGCCGGCGGCACCGGATTCGCGCCGGTCAAGGCGCTGATCGAACATTTCCTGCATTTGGGTACGCGCCGTGCAATGACGCTGTACTGGGGCGCGCGCTCGCTGCAGGAGCTCTACCTGCGCAACTTGCCGGAAATCTGGACGACGGTGGCGCCAAGCCTGCGTTTCATCCCGGTGCTTTCGGAAAACGGCGGCGCGGACGGCACGCGCGCGGGATTGGTGCACGAAGCCGTATTGCACGAGCATCGTGATCTATCCGCGTTCGATGTCTACATGAGCGGCCCGCCGGCGCTGATCGACGCTGGCCGCCGCGCCTTCGTCGCCGCAGGACTGCCGGAAGACCGCCTGTTCTACGATTCCTTCGACTACGCGCCGGACGTACTCGCCGCGATACTGCGAGGCCGCGCCGGCATTGCCGAATCCTGACGCAAACGCAAACTTACTCGCTCTCGGGTATGCTGCGTTCGCATCCTAGCGGGAGGTGCACATGATCGCTCGCATCTGGCGCGGCATCACCCAGGCCGACAAGGCCGACGATTACCTGGCCTACCTGCAGGAAACCGGGCTGAAGGATTACGCCGCCACGCCTGGCAACCGCGGCGTGACCGTGCTGCGCCGCGTGCAGGGCGAGCACTGCGAGTTCATGCTCGTCTCGCTGTGGGATTCGATGGACGCCGTGCGCGCTTTCGCCGGCGAGAATCCCGACAAGTCGGTCTACTATCCCGAGGACGACCGCTACCTGCTCGACATGGAGCCGCTGGTGCGGCACTACGAGGTATCGGAGCAGATTGCCGCGGCTGTGCCTGAACCCAAGCCGGCGAAGAAGCGCAAATAGCTACTTGCGCTTCGGAATATACAAATCCGTGATCGTGCCCTCGTAGACTTCCGCCGCCATGCCGACGGATTCGGACAACGTGGGATGCGGATGCACGGTCAGCCCGATGTCGCCAGCTTCGCAGCCCATTTCGATGGCGAGCGCGAGCTCGGAAATCAACTCGCCCGCATTCGGGCAGGTGACGCCGGCGCCGATGATGCGATGCGTGGCCTCGTCGAAGATGAGCTTGGTGAAACCTTCCGTGCGCGCGATGCCGATGGCGCGCCCGGATGCCGCATGCGGAAACTTGCCGACGCCGTAGGCGATGCCGGCTTTTTTCGCCTCGCCTTCGGTGAGGCCGACCCAGGCGATTTCCGGGTCGGTGTAGGCCACCGACGGAATCACGCGCGCGACGAATTCGCTCTTGAGTCCCGCGCACACTTCAGCCGCCACCTTGCCCTCGTGGGTGGCCTTGTGCGCGAGCATGGGATTGCCGACGATGTCGCCGATGGCGAAGATGTGCGGCACATTGGTGCGCATCTGCTTGTCGGCGGGAATGAAGCCGCGATCCGTGACGGTCACGCCGGCTTTTTCGGCATCGATCTTCTTGCCGTTCGGCGCACGGCCGACGGCGACGAGGACACGGTCGAACACCATAGTCTCGGGCGCCTTGTCTCCCTCGAACGTCGCCTTCAATCCGGCTTTGGTCGCTTCCACTTTGGCGACCTTCACTTTCAGATGGATGCCCGCATAGCGTTTGGACAAGCGCTGTGCCAGCGGCTTGACCAGATCGGCATCGGCGCCGGGCATGAGCTGATCGAGCAGTTCGACCACGGTCACTTCGCTGCCGAGCGCGTCGTAGACGCAGGCCATTTCCAGGCCAATGATGCCGCCGCCGACCACAAGCAGTTTCTTCGGCACGTCGGCGAGCAGCAACGCATCGGTTGAATCCAGCATGCGCGGATCGTCCCAGGGGAATCCGGGCAGTTTCACCGCCTGCGAACCGGCGGCGATGATGGCTTTCTCGAAGCGCACGAGCTTCTTGCCGTCTTTCGTGTCAACTTCGATTTCATTGGGCGAAACGAATGTGCCGACGCCCTGCACCACCGTCACCTTGCGCTGCTTGCTCATGCCGGCGAGGCCGCCGGTGAGTTGCGCGACGACCTTGTCCTTGAAGCCGCGCAGCATGGCGATGTCGATCTTCGGCGCACCGAAATCGATGCCGATGTCCTTGGCGTGCGCGGCCTCGTCGATCACCTTGGCCGCGTGCAGCAGCGCCTTGGATGGAATGCAGCCGACATTGAGACAAACGCCGCCCAACGTGGAGTAACGCTCGATCAGCACCGTGTTCTGGCCGAGGTCGGCGCTGCGAAACGCCGCCGTGTAACCGCCGGGACCGGAACCGAGCACGCAGACCTGGCATTCAAGATCGGCCGTGCGGCCGCTGGCTGACACGGGCAGCGGTGCCGGGCTTTGTCCCCCTCTCCCGCTGGCGGGAGAGGGCTGGGGTGAGGGTGGTTTTGCGCCACCCTCACCCGCCAGCGGGAGAGGTGAATTCTTGGCAGCCGTACCCGCCGCCTCGATGACCGCGACCACACGGCCTTCGGAAACCTCGTCGCCGAGCTTCACTTTCACTTCCTTGACCACACCGGCAACCGTGGACGGCACTTCCATCGTCGCCTTGTCGGATTCCAGCGTGACCAGGCCCTGATCCTTGGTCACCGTGTCGCCGGGTTTGACCAACACTTCGATCACCGGAATGTTCGTGTAATTGCCGATATCCGGAACCTTGACTTCCGTCGTCGCCACGGCGTGCTCCCGTTATTTGTCGCGGTGTAACGCCGCGCGAAAGCGCGCGCGCCAGTCGTTGCGTTTGGCTTCGAGCGCTTCTTCGCGCTCGGCATGCAGCGGCTCGATCTGCGTGTCCGGTGGTATGGATTCCGGTTCCGGTGCTGATTCGACGGCAGCAGTGGCCGTCGCGGCCGGTTCCACGATCCTGGCCGGTTCCGCAATCGTCGCCGGCGCAGACGGCGCTTCGGCTGGTGCCTCGGCCGGCGCGCGGATGGATGCGCGCAGCGCGCCGAGCATGTGCGCTTCGCTGCGTGCTTCGCCGCGCAGGCGCTCGGCCTCGACGTGGCGCACTTCGACGAGCACGCGCGAACGCGCATTCGCATAGTCGATCGACTGGCGGATGTCGGGCAGGTGGTAGTCATCGACGTCGATGAGCAGGCAGTCGAAGACGATGTAGCCATCCTCGATCCACAGGCCGTGGCGCTTGAGCTCCACGCGCGAATTGCGCTCCTCGTAGAACAGCCGCGTCCATTCCGGATTCGGATCGCGGTTGAGCTTCAGGTGCAGGGTGCGCATGGACGAGTGCACGCGCGACCACGTCGTGCGGTTCACGTCCAGATCGACGATGACGATGTCGGTGAATTCATCCATCGTCGTCGTCACAGCAGGCCGCGGCGCATGTCCGCGAGCAGTTGTGCCAGGAACGCGGCGAAACGCGCCGCCGCAGCGCCGTCGATGACGCGGTGGTCGTAGCTGAGCGACAGCGGCAGCAGCAGGCGCGGCGCGAAGGCCTTGCCATCCCACACTGGCTTGATCGCCGATTTGGACACGCCCAGGATTGCCACTTCCGGCGCGTTGACGATGGGCGTGAACGCCGTGCCGCCGATGCCGCCGAGCGAGGAAATCGAGAAACATCCGCCGGACATGTCGGCCGGGCCGAGCTTGCCGTCGCGCGCCTTCTTCGCCAGCTCGCTGGTTTCCTGCGCGATCTCGACGAGTCCTGTCTGATCCGCGTTTGTCAGTACCGGCACGACGAGGCCGTTCGGCGTGTCCGCGGCGAAACCGACGTGGAAGTATTTCTTCAGGATCAGGTTCTCGCCGGAGGCGTCGAGCGAGGCGTTGAAATCCGGATATTTCTTCAGCGCCGTGGCCACCGCTTTGACGATAAACGCGAGCATCGTGAATTTGATCCCGGCCTTCTCATTCTCCTTGTTGAGCTGCACGCGCAACGCTTCAAGGTCGGTGATATCGGCTTCGTCGTGCTGGGTGACGTGCGGAATCATCGCCCAGTTGCGCGCGAGATTGGCGCCGGAAATCTTCTTGATCTTGGACAGCGGACGCGTTTCGATTTCGCCGAACTTGGAGAAGTCCACATTTGGCCATGGCAACAGGTTCAAGCCGCCGCCAGCGCCTGCGGCACGAACGGG
>JAICYA010000442.1 GCA_025934455.1 Rudaea sp. | reverse complement strand
GACGCGCGTCGCCACCGGCGCCCTGTTAGGCCGCGCCGCCGGCGCCGCCCTCAAGACCGGGTTCGGGCTGGCGGTGGCGACCTGGATCTTCTTGGCGGCATGGATATGAGCTGCGTGCAGCGCGCAGCGATTCATTCGTGCGCACGCAGAAAATCCACGAGCCGCGCTTCGTCCCAGACCTCGATACCCAACTCATTCGCCTTGTCGAGTTTGGAGCCCGCTTCGCTGCCGGCGACGACGAAGCTCGTCTTCTTCGACACGCTGCCGGCGACTTTCGCGCCGAGTGCTTCGAGCTTTTCTTTCGCTTCGTCGCGGGTGAGCGAAACCAGCGACCCCGTCAACACAACGGTCTTGCCTGCGAGTGCGCCCAGCACCTCGCGTTGCGGTTCGGATTCATTCCACTCGACGCCGGCAGCACGTAGTTGCGCAATCGCGTCGCGGTTGTGCTTTTCGGCGAAGAACGTGGCGATGTGCGCGGCCATGATCGGACCGACGTCCGGCACCTGCATCAGTTCGTCCTGGCTAGCCTGCATCAGCGCATCGAGTGAACCGAAATAACGCGCCAGCGCCTTGGCCGTGGCTTCGCCGACATCGGGTATCCCAAGCGAATACAGGAAGCGATCCAGCATCGTGCGTTTGCTGTGCGCGATCGCCGCAATGAGGTTTTCCGCCCATTTCGTCGCGATCTTGCCGTTTTTCACCGTCTCGGGCGTGGTGCCGTCGCGCGCGTCGGCAAGGCGCTTCATCTTCAGCAAATCGTCGAGCGTGAGTTTGTACAAATCCGCAACGGAATGGACGTAATCGAGGTCGCACAAATCCTCAATGTAGCGTTCGCCGAGGCCGTCGATGTCCATGGCGCGGCGCGAGGCGAAATGGAAGATCGCCTGCACGCGCTGCGCGGCGCAGCTCAAGCCGCCGGAACAGCGCGCGACGACTTCGCCTTCGTCGCGCACGATGGCGGACCCGCATACCGGGCAATGCGCCGGCATCTTCCACGGGTGCGTGCGGGCGGGACGCTTGTCGAGCACCACGGAAACGACTTCCGGGATCACGTCGCCGGCACGGCGCACGATCACGGTGTCGCCCACGCGCACGTCCAGGCGCGCGACCTGATCGGCGTTGTGCAGGGTCGCGTTGGTGACGGTGACGCCGCCGACGAATACTGGCTTGAGCCGTGCCGTCGGCGTGGCCGCACCGGTACGGCCGATCTGGATATCAATCGCCTCGACCGTGGTCGTTTGTTCCTGCGCCGGGAACTTGTGCGCGATCGCCCAGCGCGGCGTGCGCCCGACGAAACCGAGTTCGCGCTGCGCGGCCAGGTCGTCGAGCTTGTAGACCACGCCGTCGATGTCGAACGGCAACGTGTCGCGCTGCGCGCCGATGCGGCGGAAATAGGCCAGGCATCCGTCCGCGCCGGTCGCGGTATCGATGAGGCTGCTGACCGGGAATCCCCAGTCGCGCAATTTTTTCATCATCGCAGAATGCGTGGCGGGCAGATCGGCACCTTCGACCACGCCAACCGCGTACGCATAGAACGCAAGCGGACGTTTGGCCGTGATGCGCGGATCGAGCTGGCGCAGCGAACCCGCGGCCGCGTTGCGCGGATTGACCAGCGGCTTGATTTTGCCGCCGGCAGCGCGCGCAGTCGCGTTGTATTTCTCGAAGCCGGCACGCGGCATGTAGACCTCGCCGCGCACTTCGAGCAGGCGTGGCACGTCTT
The DNA here is from genome assembly GCA_025934455.1 of Rudaea sp. The sequence continues at coordinate 142 of JAICYA010000442.1, read as the reverse complement.
TTCCGCGCAGGCGCAGCGGAATGGCTTTTATGGTGCGCAGATTCGCGGTGACGTCCTCGCCGGTTTCGCCATCGCCGCGCGTGGCGCCCTGCACGAAAACGCCGTCCTCGTAGCGCAGGCTGATCGCAAGGCCGTCGAATTT
>JAICYA010000174.1 GCA_025934455.1 Rudaea sp. | reverse complement strand
GCGGCCCTTGAGCAGGCCACGCGGCAATTCGACATTGCCGTAGCGGATGCGCTTGAGGCGGCTGACCAAGAGTCCCAGCGCTTCCCACATGCGCCGCACTTCACGGTTGCGGCCTTCGCGGATCACCACGCGAAACCATGAATGGCTGTCGCCGCGGCTGATGACGGCCAATTCCTCGAAACGAGCCGGTCCATCTTCGAGTTCCACGCCGGCCTTGAGTTGCTCCAGCGCCTCGTCCGGCACCTCGCCGTGGACGCGGCAGATGTACTCGCGTTCGATTTCGCTGCTCGGGTGCATCAGCTTGTGCGCCAGCGCGCCGTCGGTAGTGAGCAGCAGCAAGCCGGTGGTGTTGATGTCGAGGCGTCCGACGGCAATCCAGCGTGCACCTTTGAGGTGCGGCAGTTGCTCGAATACGGTAGGACGGCCTTCGGGGTCGTCACGCGTGGTGACCACGCCTTCGGGCTTATGGAACACGATCACCTGCGCGTGTTCGGCGCTGTCGTTGATCGCGACGAAGAGCTTGCCGTCCAGTTCCACGCGGTCGCCCGCGCGCACGCTGGAACCGATTTCGGCTACGGCGCCATTGACGCGGATGTCGCCGGCCTGGATGCGTTCCTCGAGCAGGCGGCGCGATCCCAAACCCGCATTGGCAAGCACCTTGTGCAGGCGTTCTTCCAGTGTCGGGCCCTCGGCTTGCTGGCGCTTGAGCGAGAGTAAAGTGCGTGGCGTGTTCATGCGCTTTGTTCCGGTGCGGTGTCGGTGGATTCCTCGTTCGCGGCTTCGATTTCCGGCGCGATCATCACTTCGTCCGCATCATCCGCCGGAGCGACCGGCGCAAGGGTCAACTGCGGATCAAAGTCCTCGATCTCGCGGATCTCCGCCATCGGCGGCAGTTCGTCGAGCGACTTGAGGTTGAAGTAATCGAGAAAATTCTTCGTGGTGCCGAACAGGGCGGGCTTGCCGGGCACGTCACGGTAGCCGACCACGCGCACCCATTCGCGTTCTTCCAGCGTCTTGACGATGTTGGTCGAAACGGCCACGCCACGGATCTGCTCGATCTCGCCGCGCGTGATCGGCTGGCGGTAGGCGATCAGGGCCAGGGTCTCGAGCAGTGCACGCGAGTACTTGGTCTGGCGTTCGGTCCACAGGCGCGCCACCCAGGGATGCACGTCCTGGCGCACCTGGTAGCGAAATCCGGAGGCGACTTCATTCAATTCCACGCCGCGTTCGGCGCAGTCGGCGCCGAGTTCTTCCAGCGCACGCGCCAGTTCTTCGTGGCTCACGGCTTCGTTTTCGCCGAACAAGGCCGACAACTGCGCCAGCGACAGCGGCTGCGCGGCGGCGAGCAGGGCGGCCTCGACGATGCGTTTGATTTGGTTGGTTTCCATGATGATGGGCTTCACGGCTCAACTGGCCGTTGCGAGAGATTTGAGATAGATCGGCGCGAGCGGCTCGGTCTGCGTGATTTCGATCAGCAGTTCCTTGGCCAGCTCGAGGATGGCGAGGAAGGTGACGACAATGCCCAGACGTCCTTCCTCGGCATTGAACAATCCTTCGAAGCGGTGGAACTCGCCGTCGCCGATGAGCTTGAGCACATCGCTCATGCGGTTGCGCACGGACAGGGCTTCGCGCTGGATGGCGTGATGGCCCATCAGTTCGGCGCGCTTGAGCACGTCTTTGAGAGCGAGCAGGAGTTCGCGCAGATCGACCGGCGGCGGCAGGCGCACCACGGCTTTGTCCGTCACGAAGGCCGACACCAGCGCGAAATCGCGATCCTGGTGCGGCATCGCCTCGATGTCTTCGGCGGCTTTCTTGAAGCGCTCGTACTCCTGCAGGCGGCGCACGAGTTCCGCGCGCGGATCTGCTTCCACGCCTTCCTCGGCGGGCGGGCGCGGCAGCAGCAGGCGCGATTTTATTTCGGCCAGGATCGCGGCCATCACCAGGTATTCGGCGGCCAGTTCCAGGCGCAGGTCGTGCATCAATTCGATGTAGTCGACATACTGGCGCGTGATCTCGGCGATCGGGATGTCGAGGATGTCGAGGTTCTGGCGCCGGATCAGGTACAACAGCAGGTCGAGCGGGCCTTCAAACGCCTCGAGGATGACTTCGAGCGCGTCCGGCGGGATATACAAATCCTGCGGCATCTGCAGGACAGGCTGCCCGCGCACGATCGCCAGCGGCATTTCCTGCTGCTGCGGCGGCGTGGCGAAGATGGCGGCGCTATCCGGCGATTCCGGTGTGGCAGCGGCCTGCGTGGTCATGGATGGGAATTCATCATGCAGCGCGCTTCTCACGAAGCGGATGTGGAGGTCGTTTTGGAATCTCGTGAATCCGGCGGTGCGGGTGCGGGCATATCGCCCGATCGTCATCGCGCTTGCCGCCGGCGTGATTACTACCATCGGCACGCATCGCAGTGCGAGCGAGGGCGGTATCGAAAAAAGTCTTGTTGCGGAGGCGTGATGCTGGCGTCGGGGGCTTGCTGACGCCGGGTTGCCCCGTATCAGGAAGCAAGGTTAAGGATTTTGCTGCGCCAAGTCCAGCGTTATTGAATAAAATCCCCATCGCCCCATCTTCAGTGGTATCGCCGGTTCGCAGCAGACATGCCTTCCACTTTGCACAACAAACTCGACGCTCGTGCGCGGCAACTGCTGCGAGCGTTGATTGCCCAATACATCGCCGACGGCCAGCCGGTCGGCTCGCGCACGCTGGCGCGCAGTGCCGGGCTGGACGTCAGCCCGGCCACGATCCGCAACGTGATGGCGGACCTGGAAGAACTCGGGCTCCTCGCTGCGCCGCACACGTCCGCCGGGCGCATACCGACCGCCCAGGGCTACCGCGTGTTCGTGGACAGCCTGCTCGAACTCAAGCCGCTGGAAGCGCCGCAGATCGAGCAGATGCGCCGCGAACTGCCGACCGCTGGCGCCACCCAGGATCTGCTCAGCGGCGCCTCGTCGCTGCTCTCGGACGTCACCCGTTTCGTCGGCGTGGTGACCGTGCCAAAACGCGAGGAATTCCCGTTCCGGCACATCGATTTCGTGGCGTTGGGCAGCAACCGCGTGCTGGTCATCCTGGTGTTCTCGGACAACGAGGTGCAAAACCGCGTGGTCGCCACGCAGCGCGCCTATACGCCGGGCGAACTGGAACAGGTGGCGAACTTCCTCAACGCCAATTATTCCGGCCTGCGCATGAGCGAAATCCGCGAGCGCCTGACCCGCGAGATGCGCGAAACCAGCCACCGCCTGCACCAGCTTATGGTCGCCGCGGCCGACGTGACCCAGCAGGCGTTCCCGAATCAGCCCAAAGCCGACATGCTGGTGGCCGGGCAGGTCAACCTGATGGGCGCGCAGGGCGTGGCCGATGTCGACCGCCTGCGCGAACTGTTCGAGGCATTCCAGCGCAAGCGCGACCTGCTCAATCTGCTCGAAGGCTGTGCGCGTGCCGAGGGCGTGCGCCTGTTCATTGGCGAGGAATCCGGTTTCGCCGCCCTCGAGGGATTGAGCCTGGTCACCGCACCCTATGGCATCGAGGGCCGCGTGCTGGGCGTGCTCGGCGTCATCGGGCCGACGCGCATGGCCTACCAGCGCGTGATACCGGTGGTGCAGACGACCGCGCAGTTGCTGTCGGGCGCCTTGAATCAGGCGCGGCAGGCCTCATAAGTCCACCAGTTGCGTCATGCCGGCAGGGTCTGTCGGCGTGACGGTATGGAATTTTTTGAAGGGAATTTAACGATGGAAAACACCGATCCGAATCGAACCGGCGATGCGGTCAATCCGGCAGCGGACGCGGCGCAGGCCGATACCGACGAACTCGGCCAGAAACTCGCCGACTACGAAAACAAACTCGGCGAGATGCGCGACCTGCTGCTGCGCGAACGCGCCGAGATCGAGAACCAGCGCAAACGCCTGCAACGCGATCTGGAGCAGGCGCGTCGGTTTGCGAATGAGCGCCTCCTGGGCGACCTGTTGCCGGTTTGCGACGGCCTGGAGCGCGGCCTCGCCGTGGAAACCACCGACGTCAAGGCGTTGCGCGAAGGCATGGACCTGACCCTCAAGTCCCTGCTGAAGGTGGCCGAGAACAACGGTTTGAAGCAGGTCGATCCGGTTGGTCAACTGTTCAATCCGGAACTGCACCAGGCCGTGAGCATGGTCGAAGCGCCGCAGGCGGCACCGAACACCGTGGTTTGCGTCATGCAGAAGGGCTATGTGCTGAACGAGCGTCTGCTGCGGCCGGCCCTGGTCATGGTCACAAAGCCGACCGGCGCTTGAATTGAGTGTGCGACAACCCCATTAGCAAGCCATTCGCGGCGCAGCCGCAATCTATATTTTCGGAGACTTAAAACCATGGGCAAGATCATCGGTATCGACCTTGGCACCACCAATTCCTGCGTCGCGGTGATGGAAGGCACGACCGCGCGCGTGATCGAGAATTCCGAAGGCGACCGCACCACGCCATCGATCGTCGCGTTCAAGGACAACGAGGTCCTGGTCGGCGCCACGGCCAAGCGCCAGGCCGTGACCAATCCGAAGAACACGTTCTACGCGGTCAAGCGCCTGATCGGGCGCAAGTTCACCGATGCCGAGGTCAAGAAGGACCTCGATCTGGTGCCGTACAAGATCGCGGCGCACGACAATGGCGACGCGTGGCTCGCCACCGCCGACGGCAAGAATCTCTCGCCGCAGGAAATTTCGGCGAAGATCCTGATGAAGATGAAGAAGACGGCCGAGGATTTCCTCGGCGAGCCGGTCACCGAAGCGGTCATCACCGTGCCCGCGTATTTCAACGACTCGCAGCGCCAGGCGACCAAGGACGCCGGCCGCATCGCGGGCCTGGAAGTCAAGCGCATCATCAACGAGCCGACCGCGGCGGCGCTCGCCTATGGCATCGACAAGAAGGGCGGCGACCGCAAGATCGCGGTCTACGACCTCGGCGGCGGCACGTTCGATATTTCCATCCTGGAGCTGAGCGACGGCGTGTTCCGCGTGCGCAGCACGGCGGGCGATACGGTCCTCGGCGGCGAGGACTTCGACAACGCGATCGTCGAGCACATGCTGACGAGCTTCTCGGTCCAGAACGACGGCATGGACGTGCGCGGCGATCGCATGGC
>JAICYA010000457.1 GCA_025934455.1 Rudaea sp. | reverse complement strand
CGAGGAAGACCGCCCGCCGCCGCGCGATCGGGCGCACTGACGTGGGCTGGTGCCGCGTGGACAGCACGCGGTGCTGATTTCGCGATTGTCGCTCGCTTGTCATTCCGGCGCAGGCCGGAATCCAGTGGCTTTATCGCCAGAAGTCGCACCTTGCAACCGACTTCGACGTCCCTGTCTTTTTCCGCGCCATCCCGCGGCGCGAGTTGCTTTGCCTTTCGGGGAACGTAGAGCTTGCGCGCGAAAGCTTAAAAGCTCACCGATGCCCCGCCATAAATCGTCCTGCCCGGTGCGGGTTCGAGGCCGGTGCCGAACACGCGATCGTAATAGCGACGGTCGGTGATGTTGGAGATGCCGCCGAGCAGTTTCAGTTGCGGAGCGATCTGCCAGTCGCCGGCGAGGTCGACCACGGTGTACGCGGGGATCTTCGCCGGCAGGAACGCATCGCCGGTTCCCTTCGACGCATCGGAATCCTGCCAGTACTGCGAAGCGACGGACGTTGCGGTGAGCGCCACCTTGTAGTGCTTGTCTTCGCGCAGGGTGATGCCGCCCTTGAAGAGATAGTGCGGCGAGAACGCTGGCGTCTTTCCGATCTGATTCGGATCGAGGCTGCCGGTGAAGCGCGCGTTCAACAACTGCACATTGGCGAATGCTTCCAGATGGCGACCATTGTTCGCGCGCGCCAGGAAGTCGTACACGATCTCGCCCTCGAAGCCGCGATGGCGCGTGTCGCCGGTGTTGACGTTGATTACGTCGGTGGCATTGATGTGCTCGGTTTCGATGCGGTTCTTGAAATCAATCCAGAACAGGCTGGCGTCGTAGTAGAGGCCCGTCACCGGCGTGCCGTGCGCGCCGAGTTCGTAGGACAGCGACTTCGACGGATCGGCGACGTTGCCCGGCTGCAGGTTGGAGAACGGCGAAGCCACGTCGAAGTAGCGGATCGGCCGCCAGCCCTGGCTGACGTTGAAATAGGTTTCGTTCTGGCGGCCGAAATCGTTGCCGACGCCGATCCCGAACAGCGGCATCGTGCGCGTCACCGTCTCGTTGATCAGCGACCGCGTCAGGAACGGCGGCTTGACCGATTCGTCGATCGCGATCTTCTCGTGATCGAAGCGCACCGAAGGTACGATGTGGATGCGGTACGGCAGGCGGAACACGTTCTCGGCGAACACGGATGCGTAATCGGAACTGCGCGCCTGATTGAGACGCGGCGTGCCGGAATGATCGGTGCGCGATAAGGCGAGATCATCGGCCGTCCACTGACGGAACGGCGCGTCGGCGTGATAAATCGTGGTGCCGACGGTGAACGCATTGCCGCGGCCCCACTTGTGGCGCAGGCGCACGTCGGCGCCGGTGTAGCGGAATTGCTCGTCCTGCAAGGTCGTGTTGCTCGGCGGCGGTTGCGGCGGCACGAAGCCGTTCGCCGCGCGCGAAGCGAGATCCTGATAACCCGTCCACAGCTTGCTTTCCAGCAGCCAGTTGTCGGCGAAGTTGCGCTCGTGCGAGAGCACCAGCGTGTAGCGCTGAACCCAGGTGCGGTTGTTCGGCGTATTGGTGAGATCGGGATCGCGCAGCCATTGCGGGAAACCCAGGCGCCCGGCATCGCCTGCATCGGCCGTGTTGGCATGCAGGTCGAGCGCCCAATGCTGGGTGGAATCCGGCGTGTAGCCGATGTGCGCATCCACGCCGCGCACCTGCGCGTTCGCGTTCTCGCGTTCGCCATCGGTGGTGCGGTAATAACCGGCGACGCGATAATCCCAATTGCCGTTCACGCCTT
>JAICYA010000081.1 GCA_025934455.1 Rudaea sp. | reverse complement strand
CTTTCGCTTGTCATGAGTGCACCGCCCGTACTTGTGCCGACGCCGGCGCTGTCGGAGTGGATGTTGGTGCTGTTCGCCACGCTGATGGTGGCGGTCGGTGTTCGCGTCGTGCGCGAACGATAGGCTCAAACCGGCCCCGACATCCGGCATTTGGCTACCCGCCCCTGCGGTTGCGGCGGGTAGCCGGTACCCTCCGTTCCGCGAGTTCCAGGCATGGTCCGGCGCGCAAGCGGATTTGGATTTGCTTTGTCGGCGTATCTTGCGCTGCAGGCGCATCACAACGTATTGATGTCACCGAGCGCACGGATCAGGCGACGCGCTTGTCGGGCCTGGTCGCGGGTTTCGTATAGCCGGCCACATCGCTCAGCCGCATATTGCCGCCCTCGATCGCACGCTTGGCCAGCGACCCAATTTTTCGCGAAAGGAGCGTTTTCTGGCCGCGATGTTGTGAACTGCCGCGCGATTCTCTTGCAACTCCTCGAATTCGGCGGGTCTGACCTTTGGTTCTGGCCGGAATGCGCCAACTTCGCTGCATTCGTCGCCATCGACCCAATCCGACAGCCACTAGCGTCTGCAATCAGGGCACTGCTCCGAGCTTGGTCCCGGCCCGCCGAGATCGGCGGTCCGATTGATCTTTTGGCTTCTTGTACCGAGCCGGCAGGCTGGACAACTGTTTTCGGGTACTTCATGCATGCGTGCAGTCGCTGTGCTGATGGCAGTATCCTGTCTGTGCCGATTTGCGAAAGGCCTGGAACGCCCCAATGGAAGGCCCCACATGACCGATCCATTTGCCAAACTGAAAGCCGTGCAGCGCGAGACGTGGGCGATGTTTGCGCCGCAAGCCATATTTACCATCCCTCCCGCGGCGCTGCTCATCGACTTCGCCGGCGTCGGTGCATCCGACACGGTGCTCGACGTCGCCTGCGGTACCGGTGTGGTTGCGATCACCGCAGCGCGGGCCGGGGCCAGGGTTCGCGGCCTGGATCTCGCGCCGGCATTGCTCGTCGATGCACGTCGCAACGCAGCACAAATTCCGCTGGACATCGAGTTCATCGAAGGCGATGTCGAAGCCATGCCGTATCCCGACGCCACGTTTGATGTCGTGTTGAGCCAGTTCGGGCATATGTTCGCGCCACGACCGCAGGTTGCCATCGGGGAGATGCTGCGCGTACTCAAGCCTGGCGGCCGCATCGCGTTCGCGACGTGGCCTCCGGAGCTTCTAGTCGGCCGCATGTTCGGTCTCGTCGCAAAGTACTTGCCTCCGCCAGCGGGCACGGCGCCGCCGGCAGCCTGGGGCGACCCCAATATCGTGCGTGAGCGACTGGGCGAATCGGTTTGTGAGATCGAGTTCGCATCCGAAGAAATGTGTGTCCCCACGCTGAGTCCGCAGCACTATCGTGCGCAGCTGGAACAGACGATTGGCCCGATAGCAAAAATAGTCGAGACTTTCGCCAGCGACGCCGCACGGTTGACGCAATTCCGCACGGAATTGGAATCGCTCATCGACAAGCACCTCTTGCATAACGTGGTACGGCAGTCATTCCTGTTGACGCGCGCAGTAAGGAGTCCCTGACCCGAGCCGAAAACTACCGGACACGAACCGGACCCGCGAGGCGCGAGCGGCAGCGGACGGGAAGCCCATCCATAATGGTATATTTTGCGGCGCCCTTCGATGGGTGCTCAAGCAAACCTCTCACCAGCCTCGATCGGTTCCTCGCACTGACCGACCCGCCCGACGACGTTTCCGTTGGCGACGGTTGATGGATGAGACTCGTCGCGAAAACGATGATCTGTTTTTCCGAAAACCGCTTCTTCATGTCCGATCTCCTCAGCCTATGGGATCGGACTCCAATCTCAAACGCTACCTGGTAACGGGGTGGTGCCGGTCGATGGTTCGATCCCACCACGGACCAGTTCCAATCTTGCGATTCACGCGTCTCGCACACCGCCGATCCAGGTGCGACGCACAACGAAATCTGCATCCAGCGCGACGAGATCCGCGACGTAGCCCGGCGCGATGCGGCCGTGCGTTTTTTCCAGCCCCAGGAACGCCGCTGGGTACGCCGATGCCATGCGCAGCGCTTCGTCGGCGGCGAGGCCGAGCAGGGTGATGGCGTTGCGCACGGCGCTGGCCATGTCCAGGGCGGAGCCGGCGAGCACGCCATCGGCATTCGTGCATTTGCCGTCGCGGCAGGTGATGACCTCGCCGTTGAGGGTGAATCGATCGCTGTCCGCTCCGACCGGCGGCATCGCGTCGGTGACGAGGAAAATCTTTCCGCGCGGCTTGGCGGCGAGCGCGACGCGCAGCGCCGCCGGATGCACGTGATGGCCGTCGACGATGATGCCGCACCAGCTCGCGCGGTCTTCGAGCGCGGCGCCGACCACCCCCGGCTCGCGGCTTTGCAGCGGCGACATCGCATTGAACAGGTGGGTGAAGCCGCGCACACCGGCATCCAGCGCGGTACGCGTTTGCGCATACGTCGCCGCGGTGTGGCCGGCGCAAAGGATCACGCTGCGCGCCGCAAGTTCGCGCAGGACTTGCGGCGCGACCTGTTCGGGCGCGATGGTCAGCAGGGCTTTTCCCGCGTCGCCGGCGGCGATCAGGTCGATATCAGCCGTCGTGGGCGCGCGGAACTTGCCGGCATCGTGGATGCCCTTGCGCTGCGGCGCGAGGAACGGCCCTTCCAGATGGATGCCGAGTATTCCCGGTACGTCGCGCGCAATCGCTTCGCGCACGGCGGCGATGGCCGCGTGCATGGTCGCGGCATCGTCGCTGATCAGGGTTGGCAACAATCCGGTGGTGCCGAAGCGGCGATGCGCGGCGGCAATGCTCGTGATGCCGTCGAGCGTCGGCGCATCGTTGAACAGCACGCCGCCGCCGCCGTTGACCTGGCAGTCGATGAAACCGGGCGCCAGCGTGCAGCCTTCCAGATCCACGACCTGCGCCGCGCGCACGCGCGGGTCGGAGGCGACGACGACATCGGCGATGCGCGCGCCGTCGAGCAGCAGGACGGCACCGTCGATGAAACCGGCATCGCCAAGCACGCGTGCATTGAGCAGAGCGGTGAGCACTAGCGTTCCATCAGACGGTTTCCGTCACCTTGCGCAGATGCGGCGGTACGTCGGGGTTCAGGCCACGGCGCAGCGACAGCGCGCTGGCGGCACGATAGAAACTCTGGATCGTCAACAGCGGCGTGCAGGCAGGATGCGCGGATTCCGCCACCGGCAACGGGTCGGCATCGGTGCCTGGTGCGGCCACGAGCACGCGCGCGCCACGCTCGCGGAACTCGCGCGCGAGCGCGAGCGTGCCCTCGCGCGTGTCGTCGTTCTGGCTGAAGAACAGTACGGGGAAATCCTTGTCCACCAGGGCCATGGGACCGTGCCGCACCTCGGCGGCGCTGAACGCTTCGGCATGCAGCGCGCAGGTTTCCTTGAACTTGAGCGCGGCCTCCAGTGCCGCGCCGAAACCGAAGCCGCGCCCGATCACGAACAGGTTGCGCGCATCGGCCAGGCCGTCGACCAACGGCGACCAGTCCAGACCCCAGCCGTGTCGCAAAGCGTCCGGCACGGCGAACAGCGCATCGAGCAGGACAGAGTCGTCACGCCAGCGCGCGGCCAGATGCAGTATCGCGGCAAGCGAGCAGATGTAACTTTTCGTGGCGGCGACGCTGAGTTCAGGCCCCGCGTGCAGTGGAACCACGATCTCGGCAACCTCGGCCAGCGGTGAGTCGGCGTGATTGACCATGGCCACGACGCGCGCACCGGCCGCGCGCGCGGATTGCGCATGGCGCACGAGATCCGGACTCTTGCCGGACTGCGAGATGGCCAGGTACAGCGCGCCGTCCAGGTTCTGATGGGCGGCATAGACCGATGTGACCGACGGGGATGCCGACGCAGTGAACAGGCCGACCTGCGTCTCGAAGACGTACTTGGCGAACGTCGCGGCATGATCGGAGCTGCCGCGCGCACAAGTGACGATGAAGCGTGGTGGCCGCGCGCGCAGAGATTGCGCGAGATTCGTCACGATGGCGTCGTTGGCGGCGAGCTGGCGTGCGACGGCGGCGTGCGATTCGTGCGCCTCACCGGCCATGCGCGGGGACGTGTTGGCATTCATGCAGTGGACTCGGCATGCAGTTCGGCGACGAAATCGTAGGCGTCGCCGCGATAGATGGACGAAGTGAATTCGACGACGCGGCCGTCGGCGAGAAACGCGCGACGTTCGATCGCAAGCGCGGGACTGCCCGGCGGCAAATCCAGCAACTTCGCCTGCGCCGCATCGAGGGCGACGGCGCGCAACCGCTGCAAGGCGCGCACCGGACGACAGCCAAGTTTCTCCAGCGTGTCGTAAAGCGATTGCTTGACCTGTTTCGGGTCGTGCAACACGGCTTGCGGCACGGTCGTGTCTTCGAGCGCGAGCGGCGTGTTGCCCGCGAAGCGCAGGCGACGCAGGCGCACCACGCGCGCGCCCGGCGAAAGATGCAACGCGAGCGTCTCGGCCGGCGTCGCGACGCCAGTCTGGCGATCGAGGAAACGCACGCGCGGCTTGAGGCCGCGTGCGCGCAGGTCGTCGGTGAAGCCGGTCAGGCGCGAAAACGATTTGACGATGCGTTCAGCGACGAAGGTGCCGGCGCCGTGGCGCTGGATCAGCACGCCGTCATCGACCAGGCCGGCGATGGCCTTGCGCACGGTCACGCGCGACAAGGCCAGCCGTTGCGCCAGCTCGCGCTCGCCCGGCAGCATCTGGCCCGGCTGCAGGTCGCCGCTCTCCAGCGTGGCGAGCATGGCCTGGCGCAGGCGCATGTAGTTCAGCGCCCGCGCGCCGTCTTGTCGGCCGAGGCGGCGGTATTGGGAAACCAGGTCGGTGACCATGCGCGAAGAATACCACTCAAATACCAAATGAAACAATAATCGAGAAAGTATAGCCAAATTTGCAAAAAATGGTATGTAAGTGGTATTTTATTTTTCATCGTTGTTCCGATGAGGTGACGCATGGGCGCGAGTCCGCCGGTGGAAGACTTCGATCTGGCGATTTTTGGCGGCACCGGCGATCTTGCATTGCGCAAACTGCTGCCGGCGCTGCTGCGCCGTTTTGTCGATGGCCAAATCAGCGCGATCAGCCGCATCATCGCCGTGGCGCGCGACGCGATGAGCGACGCCGAATACCGCGAACGCGTGCGCCCGGCGCTTGTCGCGACGGCTGGCGCGGAAGGCCGCGTGATCGAGCGTTTCCTCGCGCTGCTTGGCTACGAGGCATTGGATGCGAATCAGGACGCGGGCTGGGACGCCTTCGCCCGCCGCGTGGGTACGGGTGCCGAACGCGTTCGCGTTTTCTATCTCGCCACCGCGACGGATTTGTTCGTGCCGATCTGCGACCGACTGCGCCAGTATGGATTGACGACCGGCAAGGTGCGCGTGGTCGTGGAAAAACCCATTGGCCGCGACCTCGCCAGCGCCGCGGCGATCAACGACGCGATCGGACGCACTTTCGCCGAGAACCAGACCTTCCGCATCGATCATTATCTGGGCAAGGAGACGGTGCAGAACCTGCTCGCGCTGCGCTTCGGCAACGCGCTGTTCGAGCCGCTGTGGCGCGCCGAGCATATCGACCACGTGCAGATCACGGTGGCCGAAACGATTGGTGTCGAAAGGCGCGCCGCGTTCTACGCGGGCGCCGGCGCGCTGCGCGACATGGTGCAGAATCACCTGCTGCAATTGCTGTGCATGGTTGCGATGGAGCCGCCGGTTTCGCTTGAGCCCGACGCCGTGCGCGACGAGAAACTGAAAGTCCTCAACGCACTGCGTCCGCTCGGCACCGACGCCACGCGCCTGACCGTGCGCGGGCAGTACCGCGCCGGCGCGATCGGCAGCGAACCGGTGCCCGGTTACGACGAGGAAAACGGCGGCGGTCACGCGCATACCGAAACCTTCGTCGCGCTCAAGGCCGAAGTCGCGAACTGGCGCTGGTCCGGCGTGCCGTTCTACCTGCGCACGGGAAAACGCCTGGCGCAGCGCGTGTCCGAGATCGTCATCGCGTTCCGCAGCATTCCGCATTCGATCTTCGCCGCCAACGCGGGTCCCATCGCGCCGAACGAACTGGTGCTGCGCCTGCAGCCGGACGAAGGCGTGAAGCTGTGGTTGATGATCAAGTATCCGGGCCCCGGCGGACTGCGCCTGCGCCGCGTGCCGCTGGACATGAGTTTCGCGCAGGCCTTCGGGGTGCGCCACGCAGATGCTTACGAGCGCTTGTTGATGGACGTGGTGCGCGGCAATCCCACCTTGTTCATGCGCCGTGACGAAGTCGAGGCCGCCTGGCGCTGGATCGATCCGATCCTGGAAACCTGGTCGGCGAACGACGACACGCCCAAGCCGTATGCAGCCGGCACCTGGGGGCCGAGCGCGGCCGTGGCCCTGATCGAACGCGATGGCCGCACCTGGCACGAGGACGCGGCAACGTGAGCATCGCGCCGGTCGTGCATGTCTTCGCCGACGCGGATGGGCAGGCTCACGCACTCGCCGCTGCGGTCGGCATGCGGTTGCGCGAGGCAATCGCGACGCGCACGGACGCGTGGCTCGCAGTACCCGGTGGCGAAACGCCGAAGAAATTTCTCGCGGCGCTGGTGCAAGAGAATCTCGATTGGCCGCGTCTGAACGTGACATTGACCGACGAGCGCCTCGTGCCGGCGGACGATATACGTTCGAACGCGCGCCTGCTGCGTGAAGCGCTGCTCGATCGCGTTCCGGCAGCGTTTGTCCCGCTGGCCGATTCGCAAAGCGGAAAAACGAATTTGCCCACACCGGCAAAACTACCGCGCACGTTTGACGTGGTCGTCCTCGGCATGGGCGCGGACGGGCATTGCGCATCCTTGTTTGCCGACGGCGATACCATCGCCATGGCCTTGGACGCCGACGCGCCTGTCGCGGCGATGGCGCTGCGCTCGCCGAGCGTCCCCGAACCGCGCGTCACGCTTACGCTGTCCGCACTGGTCGCCACGCGTGCCCTGTTCGTGCTGATCCGCGGTGCGGGAAAACGGCGTACGCTGGAATCCGCGCTGCGCGGCGAGGAACCGTTCGCGCAGGCGCCGATTCGTGCCGTGCTGGAGCACGCAGCCGTGGCGCCGCAGGTCTACTGGAGTCCGTGATGTCGCGAGGATTGCCACCATGCCATTGAATCGTGTCGTCGCCGAAGTCACCGCGCGCATCGCCGAACGCAGCCGCGGATCGCGTGCGCGCTACCTCGCCAAAATCGAGGCCGCGCGCGGCAATGGACCGCAGCGCGGTCATCTGGGATGCAGCAACCTGGCGCATGGTTTCGCGGCTTGCAATGCGACGGACAAGGCGGCATTGCGTGGCGAGGCGGCGCCGAACATCGGCATCGTCACTGCCTACAACGACATGCTGTCCGCGCACCAGCCCTACGAGCCGGATCCGGAACGCAGTCGCGCCGCGGCGCGCGCGGTCGGCGCGACGGCACAGGTGGCCGGCGGCGTGCCCGCGATGTGCGATGGCGTGACGCAGGGCCGCGCCGGCATGGAGTTGTCGCTGTTCTCGCGCGACGTGATCGCGTTGTCCGCGGCGGTGGCGCTGTCGCACGACATGTACGATGCCGTATTGATGCTCGGCATCTGCGACAAGATCGTGCCGGGCCTGTTGATCGCCGCGCTCACATTCGGCCATCTGCCGGCCGTGTTCGTGCCGGCCGGGCCGATGCCGAGCGGGCTCGGCAACGAGGAGAAATCCAAGGTCCGGCAGCTGTACGCTGAGGGCAAG
>JAICYA010000455.1 GCA_025934455.1 Rudaea sp. | reverse complement strand
GTGGTACGGACTTGGCGCTGAAGCGAACTTGCGCGCGAAACACATTTCTTCGGGCTTTCAGGGGCTGAAGTTTGAGGTGCAGCACGGGAAGCAGCGCTTCGAAGTGGCTTCGCCGCTGATCGGCAAGATCAACGTGTATAACATCCTCGCGGCGTGCGGAACCGGATTGTCCTATGGCGTAGACGGCGAGACGATCGCGCGCGGCATCGCCGGTTTGCATGCCGTTCCGGGGCGCTTCGAGCGCGTCGACGAGGGGCAGCCGTTCACTGTCGTAGTCGACTACGCGCATACCGACGATGCGCTGCGGAACGTCATCTCGGTGGCGCGCGGCTTGAATCCCAAGCGCGTCATTACGCTATTCGGGTGTGGCGGGGATCGCGACCGGACGAAGCGTCCGCTGATGGGCAAAGCAGCGGCCGAGGCGAGCGACATGGTGGTACTGACAAGCGACAATCCACGGAGTGAAGAACCGCTGTCCATCATGAACGATGCGCTCGTGGGCATTCGCCGCGTCGATGTGCCGCACATCGTGGAGCCGGACCGCGCCACGGCGATCGCTCGTGCCTTGAAGGAGGCGCGCGAGGGCGACATCGTAATCCTGGCGGGCAAAGGCCACGAACCGTACCAGGTTTTGAAGGACCGGACGATCGCTTTCGACGACCGGGACGTGGCGAGAGAAGTGCTTAGGGGTTATGGGTATCACAAACCTTAAATCGCCATGACCCTTAATCTTCAAGAAGTTGCGAAGGCAATTCGAGCGCGCGGTGCGGCGCCGTCCGAACGTGTTCACGGCTGGAGCGTGGACACACGAACACAATCGCCGGGGGATGTGTATTTCGCGCTGCACGGGCCGAATTTCGATGGACACCAATTCGTGAGCACGGCGCTGGCGGCCGGCGCGTCGGCCGTCGTGGTCGAACGGTCGGGCGGTCACGGACGCGAGTTACTGGTTGAGGACACGCTGCGTGCACTGCAAGACTTGGGCGCGTGGACGCGGCGGCAGTGGGGCGGCACGGTGGTCGGCGTAACGGGCAGCGCGGGCAAGACGACCACAAAGGATGCCATTGCGCATCTGCTGAGCGTCGGCATCGCGACCGGGAAGACGGTCGGGAATTTCAATAACCACGTGGGCGTGCCGCTCTCGATCCTGCGTCTGCCGGACGATTGCGGCGCCGCGGTCCTCGAGATGGGCATGAACCACGCCGGCGAAATCCGCGATCTTGCGGCGATTGCGTCTCCGCAGATCGGCGTCGTGACCATGGTGGGTTACGCGCACGTCGAGTTCTTCGATTCCATCGAGGGCGTGGCCGCGGCGAAGCGCGAGCTGATCGAAAGCCTGCCGCGTGACGGAGTCGCGGTGCTGAACGCGGACGATATTCGCGTCCGCGAGTTTGCGCGAGTGCACCCGGGCCGAAGCATCAAATTCGGATTTTCGGATGGCGCCGAGGTGCGCGCCGAAAACATCGAGGAGACTGCCGCTGGTACGCGGTTCCGGACGCTCGGCGTGGAGTTCCAAACTCGTATGGCGGGCCGGCACTCAGTGATGAATCTGCTGGCTGCCATCGCCGTGGCGCGCGAGTTTGGAATCGCGCCGGAGCAATTGCGCGAAGCCGTAGCTACGTTCGGCGCGGGCAAGATGCGCGGCGAACGCAAGGTCCACAACGGCGTGGTCATCTGGAACGACTGTTACAACTCGAATCCGGAAGCCGCGAAATCCATGATCGACGTGTTGGGCGAGACTGGTGCGCGGCGCCGGATCGCGGTGCTCGGCGAAATGCTGGAACT
>JAICYA010000209.1 GCA_025934455.1 Rudaea sp. | reverse complement strand
TCCTGGCCTTCCTTGAAATTCACGCTTTGCAACAGGCCATTGACCTGGCTGCGCACCGCGACCGTGCGCAACGGCGTGGCCGTGCCGAGCGCTTCGAGGTCGATGCCGATATCACCGGTTTTGGCCGTGGCCACGCCCACCGGCATGGCGATGCCGGCGAATTTTCCCGCCGGCGCGCCGCGGCCGAAACGGAAGTTGGTCGGCACCGTCGTGCGATGAGCCAGCCAATAGCCGCCCACCGCGACGAGGGCGATGACGGCCAGGATGATCAGCAACGCACGATTGCGCACGAAAAACGGCTTGCGATATTCCATGTCGAAAGCTTGCTCAAGCGCCGCGGCGGGCACACGTGCGCGCGACTATAGCGCAGTCGGCAGGTAGCTAAAGTAAGCGGTTGTAAAGCCTTGCGACGGTATGGCCAGTGCATGTCGTTGCGTACAATGCGCAACAGTTGCCAGGTCGGATATGCGCCCATGCGTTTGCTGCGTCTGAGTCTCGTCATCGTGTTGTGCGCGCCGCTGCGGCTGTGGGCCTGCGCCTGCGGTTGTGGCGTGTTCGAGGTCGGCGGAGCGGACATGCTGCCGCAGGGATCGGGGACGCAATTTTTCTACCAGACGAGCTATCTCGATCAGACCGACAACTGGTCCGGCACTTCGCGTGCGCCGGCCGCGGACAACGCCGACCAGCACATCCGCACGCTGTACCAGAGCGTGGGCCTGCGCCACATGTTCAATCGCGACTGGGGTTTGTCCGTGGACTTGCCCTACGACGAGCGCCATTTCTCGACCATCGACGACGGCGTTCCGATCGTCACCAACCACGGCCAGATCGGCGATATCCGCATCACCGGCATGTACACCGGATTTTCCGGCGACATGTCCAGCGGGCTCACGTTCGGCCTGAAACTGGCCAACAGCGACTGGAAAGTTCCGCGCTTGGACCGCGACACCCAGATCGGCACCGGCAGCACCGACGCGTTGCTCGGCGGTTACCATCAATTCCGCTTCGGCGGCCTCGACGGCAAGTGGAGCGGCTTCACACACGTGCTGCTGGATACGCCGCTCAATACCCAGGGCGGCTATCGTCCGGGCACGGAACTCGATGCCGCCTTCGGCGCGTATCCGGATAGCTGGCGGCTCGCGCCGGGCGTGGAGCTGACGCCGCTCGTGCAGGTCGTCGCCTCGCTGCGCCGTCCGGACAGCGGTGCGGCGGCCGATACGGACAACACCGGCTATGCGCGCCTGCTTGCCGCGCCGGGCCTGGAGTTGCGTTTCAAGCGCCTGCGCGTTTTCGCCGACTTCGAAGCGCCGCTGTGGCAGAACGTGCGCGGCAACCAGCTCATTGCGCCGTGGCAGGCGAAACTCACCGTCAGCTTGCGTCTGTAGCTTCTCGCCGTTTCAGCGTTTGGGTTTGCGCACTGCCTGCGCTTCGGGCTTCGCGGATTTTTTGCTTTCCGGCCGGTAATCGCCGATCAGCGATTTCGCCGGGCAGATCGCGAACACCGGGCAGCGTTTGCAGCCGACCGCGAGAGCAACGGGGCATAAGGTCATGACGTCCTGCCTTTCGGGTTCATTCGCCGGGGAAAATCGCGACGTGGATTTTTCCACTCTTGTCCACCCAGCCGCGGAACATGCCTTCGGTGTTGAACGGCGTCGCGAATTCGCCATCCGCGCCGAGCACGATTGCGCCACCGTCGCCGCCGAGTTTGGGAATCTGCGTGTTGATGACGTACTCGGCCGCCTGCTGCAGCGGCTGGTGCATTTCGCTGACGCGCATGCAGATCTCGTGCGCGGCCACGGCGCGCAGGTAGAACTCGCCCCAGCCGGTGCCGGACACGGCGCAGCCGGCATTCGCATACGTGCCCGCGCCGATGATCGGCGAATCGCCGACGCGGCCGAAGCGCTTGTCGGTCATGCCGCCGGTGGACGTGCCCGCGGCGAGGTGTCCGTCCTTGTCCAGCGCGACCGCACCGACCGTGCCGAAGTGGCCCTCCTTCTCGGCATCGGCGTGCTGGCCGGCGGCATCCTTCTTCAGCGCGTCCTGCAGTTCCTGCCAGCGCTTCTGCGTCCAGAAGTACTTCGGATCGACCAGGGTAATGTCCCGCGTCTTGGCGAATTCCTCTGCACCGTCGCCGAACATCAGCACGTGCGGCGAGTGTTCCATCACCGCGCGCGCGAGCAGTATTGGGTTTTTCACGTGATGCACGTTGGCCACGCCGCCGGCGCTTAGCGTCGCGCCATCCATGATCGAGGCATCGAGTTCGTTCTTGCCGTCGTGGTTGAACACCGCACCCTTGCCGGCGTTGAAATGCGGATCGTCTTCGAGCACGACGATCGCCGCGGTCACGGCATCCAGCGCCGGCTTGCCGGCCATGAGCTGCGCGTAACCTTGTTCGAGCGCTTTGGTCAGCGCGGCGCGGATCGCCTTTTGTGTGGCCGGATCCATCTCGCGCTTGATCACGCCGGCGCCGCCATGAATGACGAGCACGGCCCGATCCGCGGCCTGACTCATGGCCGCGACGCCAAAAACGGCCAGGACAATGGCGGCGAACTTGCTAAACATCGGTGCGGCCTCCGCGGGAGCATGCGCCGATTATGACGCCGGCGCCGGCGCTGGCAAGCGCTGCGGAAACCGGATCGTTGCGGTGGTACCGGCACCGACCTCGCTGCGCAGATCCACGGGCCAGCCGAAACGCTCGGACAGGCGGCGCACGATGCTCAGGCCCACGCCGTGTCCGGCGCTGGCGCTGCGGCCGGCGCGGAAATACGGCTGATGGGAGCGCGCGATTTCGTCCGCGCTCATGCCGATGCCGCTGTCGGCGACGCTGACGCTGTCCTCGTCGATGCACACGCGCACGCTGCCGGACTCCGTGTACAGGCAGGCGTTGCGAATGAGATTGCCGATCATCGCCACGAACACGCGCGGCGGCGCGCGCAGGGCGAAACGCGCCCGCTCTTCCAGTTCCAGCGTCACCGGCTTGCCTTCCAGCAGCGGTTGCGCGCGTTCGATCTCCTCGCGCACGGCGTCGTTGACGACGAATTCCTCCTGCGGCAGGCCGGTGTCGGATTCACGCGCGAGGAGCAGGAACGTCTCGAGCATCGCCTCCATGTCGCGCACCGAGCGGCGGATGCGCTGCAGCGCACGCTGTGCGAACGGCGAGACGTCTTCTTCGACGAGCACGTCGCCGGCGAGCTTGATCACGGTGAGCGGACTGCGCAGTTCGTGACTGGCGTCGCGGGTGAAGTTGCGTTCGCGCTCGACGAATTCCTCAATGCGGCTGGCATAGCCGTGCAGCGCGCGCGCCAGCGTCTCCACGTCGCCGTCGGGATCGCTGGACAGGTTGCGCGGGTCCAGCGCGGCCAGGTCGGGCTGTTTGGGATCCCAGTCACGGACGACTTTGGCGAGTGCGATCACCGGCGACAACGCGCGTCGCGACGCGCGGTAAGTGAGCCAGGTGGTGATGTAGATGATAAGCAGCACCAGGATCAGCGGCAGGAAGCCGAACAGGAAGGCCAGGCGTCCGACCTGCTCCTGGTTGAAGACGAGGAACAGGCGTCCCGGCGGACCGTCGGAAACGTGCACGAGTTCGAAACTGCCGTTGAGTTGGACGCGGTGGTAGCCGGGCGCAAGGCTGCGCACCGATCCCGGCAACCCCGCCGGATCGGTGCCGGGCGCGAGCAGGTAGCCGGTCATGTTGTTGGTTTCCGGCACCGGCGAGGCATGGTTGCGATCCCAGCGTTGCCAGTAGAACGCCGACTCGCCGGCGAGTGCGCGCTTGATCAGCACGTCTTCGAGCACGGTGGCCGCGCCGTAAACACCGAGGATGGTGGCGAGGCTGATCGCCGCCACCTGCAGGACGTAGACCGCCCAGATCTTGCGCCGGATGCCGGCGCGCGGCGGCCGCATCATGCGCGTTTGCTGGCCGCCACCTCGGCGTCCAGGTCGGCCAGCCGATAACCGGCGCTGTGGATGGTATGCAGCAACGGACGCTGGAAGGGCTTGTCTATAATTTTTCGCAAATTATACAAATGGCTGCGCAGCGTATCCGAATCCGGCAGCAGATCGCCCCAGACCTCGCGCTCGATGTCGGCGCGGCTGACCACGCGCGGCGATTCGCGCATCAGGATCGACAGCAGCTTCAGGCCGATCGGGGATATCTGCAACTCCTGCCCGGCGCGGCTTACGCGCACGCTGGCGGTATCGAACACGAGATCGGCCACGTGCAGGGTTTCCGCGCTGACCTGGCGGCGGTCGCGGCGGATCATGGCGCGCACGCGCGCTTCGAGTTCGCGGATTTCGAAGGGCTTCACCAGGTAATCGTCGGCGCCGGCGTCCAGGCCCGTGAGCTTGTCCTCGAGCGTGTCGCGCGCGGTGAGCATCAGCACGGGCGTGGATTTCTTCGCTTCGCGGCGCAGCCTGCGGCAAAGC
>JAICYA010000271.1 GCA_025934455.1 Rudaea sp. | reverse complement strand
GCGCCTGCTCGGGTTCGAGCATCTGCCCCGCGACCATCATGCGTTCGGCGCGGTAGGTTCCGACGAGGCGGCGCAGGGCGCACTGGATGACTTCCGGAATCGACAGCCCGACCTGTACCTCGTTCAAGCCGATGCGAAAGGGCTTTGCCGGATCGACGCTGCGGGCCATCACCCGGTAGTCGCAGAAGATCGACAGCACCGCGCCGCCGGCCGGACTGTGCCCGCCGATCGCGGCGACGACTGGAATCGGCGAACTCGCCAGCGCCGCGCACAGACCGAAAAAATCCTGCCAGAATGCGACCAGCGCGGCACGGTCCAGTTGCAGCAATTCGGGAACGTCCAGTCCCGCTGAGAACATCCCGAGCCGGCCGGACAGCACGATGCCGCGTGCGCCATCGGCGTCGGCGTCTTCTACGGCCTTGCGCAAACGGCGCACCAGTTCGGGATTGAGCGCGTTGACCGGTGGCCGGCTCAGCCGCAGCTCGAGGATGGCATCGTGACGGATGGATTCGAGCATGACGGTGGCCACAGGGTGGAAGCGGCTATCATAAGCGAAACATCGCCGAGGCAAACATGCGTTTGAAATTGTGCGGATTGATCCTGTTCGGCGTCGTCGCGAACGCATTTGCGGCAGGACACCTGATTGTGGAAAACGCCTGGATTCGCGCTGCACCGCCGGGTGCGGCGATGCTGGCCGGTTACGCCACTTTGCGCAATTCGGGCGACGCGCCCGTCGTCGTCACTGGCGCGGTAAGTCAGGATTTCGGCGATGTCTCGCTGCACGAAAGCGTGAGTGAAAATGGGGTGGAACGCATGCGTCCGCTCGGCGACGTTGCCATCGCGCCGGGCGCCAGTGTCGTTTTCGCGCCGGGTGGAAAGCATTTCATGCTGATGGATCCGAAGCGAGCGCCGAATACGGGCGATTCGGTGAAAATCCACATTTCCACAAAGGACGGTCCGGGCGTCGATGCGGACTTCGTGGTGCGCGAAACGTCGCCCTGATCCGTCAGCCACAGGCGCGGCGCACCGCTTCCGGCAACGCCACCGGTTTGCCCGTGGCCGGATCGATCCAGACCATGACCACATTGCCGTCCATGTAGAGTACCGACTCGTCGCTTGCATCGACGATGCGATGCGCGAGCGTGATCGAACGGGTGCCGAGCCTTTCGCAGAACAACTGCACGACGATTTCGCCGGGCCAGGTCAACGGGCGACGGTAGTTCGCGTGCACGGCGGCCATGATCGGCTTGCTGATGGCGCTGCGGTCCCAATCACCGGCAATGTCTGCAAGCCAGCGTACGCGCGCTTCCTCGATATAGCGCAGGTACATGGCATTGTTGACATGGTTGAACGCGTCCTGGTCGCCCCAGCGCAGGGCAAGGATGGTTTCGGCGACCTTGCGCCACGCGGGTTTCGTCGCGTCGCTCATGCGGCGGCCTTGCGCTTGCCGTTGCCGAGCACACGGGAGAGGAAGCGGCCGGTGTGCGAAGTCTTGTCGGCGGCGATCTGTTCTGGCGTGCCGGTGGCGATGATGCTGCCGCCGCGACCGCCGCCTTCGGGACCGAGGTCGACGATCCAGTCGGCGGTCTTGATCACGTCGAGGTTGTGTTCGATCACCACCACCGTATTGCCGTCGTCGCGCAGGCGATGCAGTACGCGCAGCAACTGCTCGATATCGTGGAAGTGCAATCCGGTGGTCGGCTCGTCGAGGATATACAGCGTGCGCCCGGTGTCGCGCTTGGACAGCTCGCGCGACAGTTTCACGCGCTGCGCTTCGCCGCCAGAAAGTGTCGTCGCGCTCTGGCCGAGCTTGATGTAGCTCAAGCCCACGTCCATCAGCGTTTCGAGTTTGCGCGCCAGCGCCGGAATGTTTTCGAACAGCCTGAGCGCATCCTCGACGGTCATTTGCAGCACGTCGGAAATCGTGTGGCCCTTGTAGAGGATTTCCAGCGTCTCGCGGTTGTAGCGCTTGCCGTGGCAGACATCGCAGGGCACGTAGACGTCGGGCAGGAAGTGCATCTCGACCTTGATCAGGCCGTCGCCTTCGCAGGCTTCGCAGCGGCCGCCCTTGACATTGAAGCTGAAACGGCCGGGTTGGTAGCCGCGCGCACGCGCTTCCGGAACCTGTGCGAACAATTCGCGCAGCGGCGTGAACAAGCCGGTGTAGGTCGCGGGATTGGAGCGCGGCGTGCGTCCGATTGGCGACTGGTCGATGTCCACGACCTTGTCGAAATGTTCCATCCCTTCGATCTTGCGGAACGGCGCCGGCTTTTCGTTGGCGCCGTTGAGTTCGACGGCTGCATGGCGGAACAAGGTGTCGTTGATCAGCGTGGATTTGCCCGAACCCGACACGCCGGTCACGCACACGAACAGGCCGGCGGGAATCTCCAGGTCCACGTCCTTGAGATTGTTGCCGGACGCGCCGAACACGCGCAGCATCAGTTGCGGATCCGGCGCGCGGCGCTTGCGCGGCACGGGAATGGAGCGCCGTCCGGACAGGAAATCGCCGGTCTGCGAACGCTTTGCCGCCAGCACGTCCTTGAGCTTGCCCTGGGCGACAATCTCGCCGCCGTGCACGCCGGCGCCGGGGCCGATGTCGACAATGTGATCGGCGGCGCGGATCGCATCCTCGTCGTGCTCGACCACGATCACCGTGTTGCCGAGGTCGCGCAGGCGCGTGAGCGTGCCGAGCAGGCGCTCGTTGTCGCGCTGGTGCAGGCCGATGGACGGTTCGTCGAGCACGTACATGACGCCGACCAGGCCCGCGCCGATCTGCGAGGCGAGGCGGATGCGCTGCGCTTCGCCGCCGGACAGCGAATCGGCCTGGCGATCCAGAGTCAGGTAATCCAGGCCCACGTCGACCAGGAAGCGCAGGCGCTCGCGGATTTCCTTGACGATCTTGGTCGCGATTTCGCCGCGCCAGCCGGGCAGGGCGAGGGCGTGGAAAAATTCCAGTGCCTGGTCGATCGGCAGTCCGGTGAGCGCGGGCAGGTTGCTCTCGCCGACGAAGACGTTGCGCGCACTGCGGTTCAGGCGCTCGCCGTGACAGTCGGGGCAGGGGCGTTCGCTGATGAACTTGGACAATTCCTCGCGCACGGCCGGCGATTCGGTTTCGCGGTAGCGGCGTTCGAGATTCGGCACGATACCCTCGAAGCGGTGCTTGCGCGTGACGTTGCCGCCGGATTCCGTGAGATACCTGAACGCGATCTGCTCGTCGCCGGAGCCGTACAACACCGCGTGGCGGATGCCTTCGGGCAATTGTTCCCACGGCGTGTCGATGTCGAACTTGTAGTGCCGCGCCAGCGACAGGATCATCTGGAAGTAGTACATGTTGCGGCGATCCCAGCCGCGCACCGCGCCGGCGGCGAGACTGAGATTCGGATGCACGACAACGCGCGCCGCGTCGAAGACCTGGGTCACGCCGAGGCCGTCGCAAGTGCCGCAGGCGCCCATCGGCGAATTGAACGAGAACAGGCGTGGTTCGAGTTCGGGCAGCGAGTAATCGCAGACCGGGCAGGAATAGCGCGAGGAGAACAAGGTCGGCTTCGCGTCCGCATCGTCCACGTCGGCGACGATCGCTATGC
>JAICYA010000152.1 GCA_025934455.1 Rudaea sp. | reverse complement strand
TTGCTGGTCGAGATGGACGGCTTCGAAGGCAACGAAGGCATCATCGTCATCGCCGCGACGAACCGTCCCGACGTGCTCGATCCAGCGCTGCTGCGCCCGGGCCGCTTCGACCGCCAGGTCGTGGTGCCGTTGCCCGACCTGCGCGGCCGCGAGCAGATCCTGAAAGTCCACATGCGCAAGGTGCCGCTGGCCGATGACGTCGACGCAACAGTAATTGCGCGCGGTACGCCGGGATTCTCCGGTGCGGACCTGGCCAACCTCGTCAACGAGGCGGCGCTTTTCGCCGCGCGCTTCAATTCGCGCGCGGTGACGATGGATAATTTCGAGCGCGCCAAGGACAAGATCATGATGGGCAGCGAGCGCAAGTCCATGCTCATGAGCGAGGACGAGAAGAAGCTCACCGCCTACCACGAAGCCGGCCACGCGATCGTCGGCCGTCTCGTCCCCGAACACGATCCTGTGCACAAGGTCACCATCATTCCGCGCGGTCGCGCGCTGGGCGTGACCTTGTTCCTGCCCGAAGCGGACAGGTACAGCCACAGCAAGACCTTCCTCGAAAGCCGGCTCGCCAGCCTGTACGGCGGGCGCGTGGCCGAAGAGATCATTTTCGGCGAGGACAAGGTGACGACGGGCGCCTCCAACGACATCCAGCGCGCGACCAGCCTTGCGCGCGACATGGTCACAAAATATGGCCTGTCGCCGGAACTCGGGCCGATGACCTATGCCGACGAAGAGGACGAGGTGTTCCTCGGCCGCTCCGTCACCCAGCACAAGCATGTGTCGGAGGAAACCGCGCGCAAGATCGACGAGGTCGTGCGCGGCGTCATCGACAACGCCTACAACCACGCGCGCGACTTGTTGACCACGCACATCGACAAGCTGCACAACATGGCCACGGCGCTGTTGCAATACGAAACGATCGACAGCGAACAAATCACCGCGATCATGGAAGGACGCGAGCCCGGTCCGCCGAAGGACTGGCAGAAATCCGGCACCGGCGGCGACGGCGGCAAGCCGGGCGTCGGCAAGCCAGCTTCGCCGCCGATTGGCGGGCCGGCGGCGAAGCACTGAGCCGCACGCGCATCTCAAACAAGGCAAAGGCCGCCCGAGGGCGGCCTTCGTTTTGTTACAGTACGGCGATGTTCGATCTAGTCCGTACCCTCGACTGCAAGGACCGCGAATTGCGCCTCGACCGCGCGCGCGTCGCTGGTATCGTCAACGTCACGCCGGATTCGTTTTCCGGTGACGGGCGCGCGCTGGCCGATGCGGCCATTGCGCATGGAATGAAAATGGCGGAAGAGGGCGCCGACCTGCTCGACATCGGCGGCGAATCCACGCGGCCCGGCGCGCAGCCGGTGTCGGTGGACGAAGAAATCGCGCGTGTCGTGCCGGTGATCGAAGCGTTGGCGAAACGCATCGAATTGCCGATTTCCATCGACACCTCGAAGCCAGAAGTCATGCGCGCAGCGGTTGCGGCCGGCGCCGGCATGATCAACGACGTGTACGCGCTGCGTCGCGATGGTGCGCTGGATGCGGCGGCGCAACTCAAGGTGCCGGTGGTGCTGATGCACATGCTCGGCGAGCCGCGCACGATGCAGGACGCACCTCACTACGACGATGTCGTTTCCGACGTACGCCGCTTTCTCGCCGAGCGCATCTTCGCCTGCGAAATGTCCGGTATCGACAAGAAACGCATCGTTGTGGATCCCGGTTTCGGTTTCGGCAAGACGCTTGAACACAACCTCGCGCTGCTGGCCAACCTGGATCAACTCGCCGCGCTCGGCGTGCCGCTGATGGCGGGATTGTCGCGCAAGGCCATGATCGGCACGCTCACTGGCCGCGAAAAACACGCGGATCGCGCCGCAGGTTCCGCCGCTGCGGCGATGATCGCCGTGCAAAAAGGCGCCGTGATCGTGCGCGTGCACGACGTCGCTGCCACACGCGATGCGCTTGCGGTTTGGGAAGGTGTGGCTAAAGGGATCGCGCCGCCGAAGAAGGAAGCGAAACCGTTCGGGTCGCAGCGGTTTGAAGAGGATTAGTTCTTCCCCCTCTCCCGCTGGCGGGAGAGGTGAAAATCAGCCGCGCAACGCCGCGCTGTCCCAACCCGCCTTCGGCTCGAAACGCTTGCCGTACTTGCCGGCAAGTTCTGCCAGTTGCGCCTTGATCTTGTCGGCGCCCTCGCTGCGAATGTGCTTGATCGGGCCACCGCGAAACGGCGCAAAGCCGGTGCCGAAGATGACGCCGGCGTCGAGCAGGTCGGCATCGTCGACCACACCATCGTGCAGGCAGGAAACCGACTCGTTGAGCATCGGCAGGATCATGCGCTCGGTGATGTCGGCGGGAGCCTGATACTTGGGATCGACCCCGGGTTTGACCGGCTTGCCGTTTTCCCACTTGTACAGGCCTTCGCCGGTCTTCTTGCCCTTCTTGCCGGCCGCGATGAGGGCGTCGAGGCCGTCAGGGATTTCCAAACCAAGAAATTCTCCGACTTCCTTCCCGACGGAAGCCGCAACGTCGAGACCGACCGTGTCGGCGAGTTCGATCGGGCCCATCGGCATGCCGAATTTCTTCGCCGCCTTGTCGAGCACGGGACCGGGCACGCCCTCCTTGAACAGGCGCATGGCTTCGAGCAGATAGGGCATCAAAATACGATTGACGAGGAATCCCGGCGTGCCCTTGACCGGCACCGGCAGCTTGTCGATGGCCTTGCAGAAGGCGAGCGCGTGCTTCTCGTTGGCGGGATCGAGGTGGTCCTGGCGCACGATTTCCACCAGCGGCATCTGCGCAACCGGATTGAAATAATGCAGGCCGAGGAAACGGCTGTCCTGTTTCACCGCCGTGCGCAGTTCGTCGAGCGGGATGCTCGAGGTGTTCGTTGCCAGCAGGGCGCCGGCCTTCATCGAAGGTTCGGTCTTGCGATACAAATCCTGTTTGGCTTCGAGATTCTCGAAGATCGCTTCGATGACGAGGTCGGCATCGGCGATGCCTTTGCCGTCGACGTCGGCCTTGAGGCGATCCGACGCGGGTTTGATGCGGTCGGGCGTTTTCAGGCGTTTGGCGAACAGGTCCTGCGCGCGATCCAGCGCCGGCTGGATGAACTTCATCTCGCGGTCC
The DNA here is from genome assembly GCA_025934455.1 of Rudaea sp. Next base: position 2,522 of record JAICYA010000152.1, on the reverse strand, counting down.
TGCAAGGTGACATCGAAACCGCGCAGCGCGCACCAGGCCGCAATGTCGCCGCCCATCACGCCGGCGCCGACGACATGCACGCGCTGGATGTCGGCGTCGCTGCCGGCGCCAAGACCTTTCAGACGCTCTTGCAAAAAATATACGCGAATCAGATTGCGGCAGGTCGGCGTCGCCGCAAGCTTGGCCACCGTGCGGGCCTCGATTTTCAGGCGTTGCGTGATGCTCGAACCACCACGCCGCCACACTTCGATCAGGGCAAACGGCGCTGGATACTGGTCGGGACGCGCCTTGGCCGCGGTTTGTTTGCGCACGATGGGTGCAAGGATCTGCCGCACCGGCCAGATGTTCGTTGCCCAGGCGCGCAGGCGTTGCGCGAACGGCCGTGCGTGCGGATGGCGGATCTGTTCCTTCGCCGCGTCCAGCAGCAGTTCCGGCGAAGTCAGCGCATCGACCATGCCCAGCCCGCGCGCGGCTTCGGCGCCCAGCGCCTTGCCGGTGAGCATGACGGGCAGGGCCTGCGGCGCACCGATCAGGCGCGGCAGGCGCGCGGTGCCGCCCCAGCCGGGGATGATGCCGAGCAGCACTTCCGGGAATCCGATCTTGGTCTTCGGATCGCGGGTGGCCACGCGGTAGCGGCAGGCCAGCGCCAGTTCGGTGCCGCCGCCCATGCAGAACCCATGGATTGCCGCCACCGTCGGGCAGCGTAGGCGCGCCAGGTTCTGGAACACGCGCTGGCCGTATTCGATGCTGCCGAGCACACCGCCCGGCTGGGCCTCGAAGCCCTCGAATTCGTGGATATCGGCGCCGGCAATGAACCCGTTCGCCTTGCCGGAGCGGATCACCACGCCCTTCGGCGGCTCGAACGACAGGCGTTCGACGATTTGCGCGAGTTCGTCGAGCACGGCCCGGCTGATCGCATTGACCGAGGCGCCGCTGCGGTCGAACGTGAGCACGGCGATGCCTTCGGCGTCGATTTCGGCTTTCCAGTGGGCGAAGCGCAGACCTTCGAACATGGCGGCCTCGAGCGGGCGACGGGCGGGATCGCTATAATCCGCGCAAGCCGCACCCGCGGTCAAATGGGCCGTTCGCATTGCAGTCGCATCCGTCCATCAACGATAGCGCCGCGGGCGAGGTCTTCGTCACGCCGGCGCTGTTCGACCGCATCGTGCAGTCGCCGCAGAATCTCATCGCGATCCAGACGGCGAACGCGGCCGACGTGATCGCGCAGTTCCGCCTGCTGGCGTTGCGTACCGGCCAATCGGTCTATTCCTGGCAGGACGAGGCCGGCATCGCCAGCTTGCGCGAACGCGAGATGCGCGTGCCCGGTTCCAAGCGCGCGACCGACGCACTGCGCTACATCCTGCAGAGCCCACAGTTCGGCGTTTACCTGTTCACCGATTTCTCCGAGCACATGCGTCCGCCGAATACCGGCCTGCTGCGCCAGATCGCGCGCTCGCGCACCGTGGCCGGGCGCAAGGTCGTGTTCGTCGGCGACGAGATCGTCATGCCCGAGGGCATGGACGCGCTGGTGGAATTCATCTCGCACAAGCCGGTCGCGGGAACGCGCCCGCGCCTGCGCGACGGCCGTTGGGTGATCTGATGTCCGCTGCGCAAGCCAATCCGGGCTCTGTATTGATCGTCACTACGGATCGCGACGACCGCCGCGTATTGTTCGACACGCTCGATGCGCAGAACTTCGAAGCCGTATATACGGCAAAGGATCTGCCGCAGGCGCTGGCCTTCCTCAAGCAGGACCCGCAGATCGACGTGGTGGTGATGGAATTCGTCGGCGATGCGCGCGAGGCGGTGGCGTTCTGCACCCAGCTCAAGGGCGATGCGCGCCTGGCCAATGTGCCGGTGATCGGCGTCGCCGCGGCCGACGCGGCGCAACGGCACTGGGACTGGTCGCGGGCACCGGCCGGCGTGGTCGATTGGCTGCGCAGCCCGGTCGACGCGAGCGAAGCGCTGGCGCGCGTGCGCAACGTGCTGGCGGCGCATGCGGAGGCTCTTGGCGCGAAAACCGCGAGCGCCGGCAAGGATCGCTATCAATTTGCGTTCGAGGAAAGCCTCGACGAAATCGTGCTGTCGGATCCCAAGACCGGCTCCGTGATCGACGCCAACGCGACGTTCGAGCAACGCTCCGGGTTTTCGCGTGCGCAGGTCATCGGCCAGTCGCTGGATGCGCTCGACACGAGTCACGACCGCAGCCAGCGCGCGGCTCTGCTCGCCACGCTCGCGCGTGAAGGCAGCGTGCAATACTGCTGCAAGCGGCGCCGCGGCGATGGCGGCAGCCGGGCGGTCGAAGCGCACATGCGCCTGGCCGTGCAGGATGGCCGCCTCGTCCACGTGACCGTGTTCCGCGAGCCCTCCGGCGGCGGCGACAGTCCGCGTTACAAGGCCGCGCTCGGCATGATTGCCGCGGCCGCCGAATGCGGTGGCGGCGACGAGGGCATGAACCAGGTGGTCAAGCTGCTGTGCGGCTGGCTCGATCCGGATTTCGTCATGCTGGTGTCGGCGCGGCC
>JAICYA010000273.1 GCA_025934455.1 Rudaea sp. | reverse complement strand
CTTCACCTCGCCATCGATGCCGCCGCCGAATCCGAGCGCTCCAATGCGATCACCGTTGCGCGCCGCGGTCCATGCGATCAATGCGGCCGCACGCGCCGCCTGTACCGACTTGAAGCGCACGCGCGTACCGAAACGCAGGCTCGGATTCTCGTCCACGATCAGAAGTACGCTCTGCTCGCGTTCTTCCTCGAACAATTTCGTATGCGGCTTGCCGCTGCGCGCGGTCACGCGCCAATCCATCTGGCGGATGTCGTCGCCGGGCTGGTAGATGCGCGACTCGGCGTAATCCACGCCGCGGCCGCGGAAACGCGAGGCTTGCGTCGCCGCGTGGATGCCGGAAACCCGCGTCGCCGGCCGCGCCAGGCGCTGCGCGCGCAGGCGCAGCGCGATCAAGTCCGGCAGCGAAACATCGATGCCGTTGGCGGGCGCCGTGTTCACGGTAGCGGCACGCGCGCGATCAGCGCGGCGATCACCTTGTCGCTGGTCACGCCTTCGGCTTCGGCTTCGTAGGAAAGCAGGATGCGATGGCGCAGCACATCGTGAGCGATCGCATGCACGTCCTCGGGGGTGACGAAATCGCGGCCATTGAGCCAGGCATGGGCGCGCGCGCAACGATCCAGGGCGATCGTGCCGCGTGGGCTGGCGCCGTAGGCGATCCAGCGCTGCAAATCCTCGCCATAGGATTTCGGTTTGCGCGACGCCAGCGTCAATTGCACGAGGTATTCCTCGAGCGCGGGCGCAAGATGCAGGCCGAGTACCGCGTCGCGTGCGGCGAAAATCTGCGCCTGATCCAGCAGGCGTCGCGGCGGCGCCGACGCATGCAGCGCTTCGCCGGCTCGGGCACGGGCGAGTTTCAGGATGGCCGCTTCCGCCGAGGCATCCGGATAATCCACGCGCACATGCATGAGGAAACGGTCGAGCTGCGCCTCGGGTAGCGGATAGGTGCCTTCCTGCTCGATCGGATTTTGCGTCGCCATCACGAGGAACAGTTGCGGCAGCGGATACGTCGTGCGTCCGACCGTGACCTGGCGCTCCCCCATCGCCTCGAGCAGGGCCGACTGCACCTTGGCCGGTGCGCGGTTGACCTCATCGGCCAGCAAAAGATTATGGAACACCGGGCCGCGCTGGAATTCGAAACTGCCGGCCTGCGGGCGGTAGATTTCGGTGCCGGTGAGGTCGGCGGGCAGCAGGTCCGGCGTGAACTGGATGCGGTGGAAATCGGCTTCGATGCGCGCGGCGAGTTCCTTGATCGCCGTGGTCTTGGCCAGGCCCGGAGCGCCTTCGACGAGCAGATGGCCGTCGGCGAGCAGCGCGATCAGCAAGCGGTCGACGAGCGCCGCCTGGCCGATGATGCAGCGCGAAAGTTCGCTGCGCAGTGCGGAAAACGCGGACGTCAGCGGGCCGTGAGTGGTGGTTTCGGTCATGTCCATGGGATCGATCTTGGGTTAGCGAATCATCGCACGGACGCGAGCGTCCGGCGCTGCTCAGACAGCGGCGAGGTGCGAAGGTTTCCCGCGCTGGCGCTTCAGCGCTTCAGCGCGTCAGCGCGGCGAGGGCGTCGTCGACCGTGAGCGGTTTGCCGATCAGCCAGCCTTGCGCGTATTGGCAGCCCAGCAGCTTGAGCTGGGCCAGGTGCTCTGGCGTTTCGACACCTTCCGCGACGACGTCGCAACCAAGCGCTCCGGCCATGCCGATGACCGCGCGCACGATCGCGAGGCAGCGCGGATCCTCAAGCTGGCGGATGAATCCCTGGTCGATCTTGATCGTGTCGAAGGCGAGCTTGTGCAGATGACCGAGATTGGAATAGCCAGTACCGAAATCGTCCAGCGCCACCTGCATGCCGGCCGTGTGCGCGCGCTCGATCAGCGTCGCGATCTGGCCATAGTCGAGCACGAGGCTTTCGGTAATCTCGATCTTCAATTGCGCCGGGGCGACTTCGTGCGCATGCAGTTGCGCGAGCACGCGCGCGACATATTCGGAATCGCCGACCTGGCGACCGGAGACATTGAACGCGACGAAGGGCCTGGCATGCGGCACCTCGTCAGCGATGCGGCGCAAGGCGGCAGAGACCTCGCCCAGCACGTACTCGCCAACCGGTACGATCAGCGAGGTCTCCTCGGCCAGTGCGATGAAGTCGGCGGGCGATACGACGCCACGTTCCGGATGCGTCCAGCGCGTCAGCGCCTCGAAGCCGGCAAGACGCCCGCTGGCGATGTGCTGGATCGGCTGCAGCCGGATTTCCAGCTCGCGGTTTTCCATCGCGTTGCGCAACTGGCTTTCCAGGCGGATCTTGTCCAGTGCATGCGCCGATTCGCCGTCAGCGGAATCCGGCACAGGTGCCGGTTCATTGCCGGTGAACGTGGCAAGTGCAGTGCGGTAGCGCGCAAGCTGGCTGAGCAGGAGCGCTCGCACGACCGGATCGGCGGCCTGCAGTCGTTCGGCAAACTGGGTGCGGTCGATCGGGGTGAGCACGCAAGCCGTGAGCGCGGTCGCCGTCGCGCTGCGCCGCGAATCGTCGAGCACGGCCATTTCGCCGACCAACGCCCCGGCGGCAAGCTCACCCAGAACCATCGGCGCGCCATCGCGTTCGGCAGTGATGCGCAAGGTCCCGGATTCGATCAGGAACGCCGTGGTCGGCGCATCGCCCTCGCGGAACAGGACGTCGCCCGGTTTGAGTTCGCTCCAGTAGGCGGTAGCCATGTCTCACACTCCCCGGCCGTCATGCTAGCAGGAAGCGTGCAAAAAAAGGGCCGCGCGAGGCGGCCCTTGGAATTATTGCGGGTTGGGCAACAGTTCGTTATTTGCAAACCGGGCTCGGACTGGGGCCACCCCCGACTGCTCCAATTACATTGACCTTAGCTGTCGCGGTAACCGAGCCTTGCTGATACGTGAACGTGCAAACGCCGCTGCCAGGCGTTCCACTGGCCACGCATACGCCCTGCGAAGCTATCGTCGCCGGCGCCACTCCATTGCTGGCCGTCGTGACGGACGGCGTAACCAGAGTAACCGTGCCCGGCGCCACGCTCGTGCACGTGCCATTTATCGTCGCACCCGAAACCGGATTTCCAAGTCCGTCCTGGAGGGTAAGCGTGACGGAGTTGGTTTCTGTCGTTGCCCCGGCAGTGCTCGTAATCAAAGTCGGAACAGCGGTCAGGACGGCACTCCCGACGGTGATTGCAACCGAAGCGGACAACCCGGAAACTGTGAAATCAACGCTTGCGGTGTTACCCGGCAGGACGCCTGACGTGACCACGGTCGTATTCACGCAGCCATCGGCGCCAGTCGGCGAAAGCGCGCCGGAAGCCTTGCCGTTTACGGTGCCGGTAGCCGGCGACAAGTTGCTGAAGCTGAAGCTGATCACTACGCCGGGAATCGGGCTGCCCGCGCCATCGGCCAAACACACGGCCACGGTTTGCGTGGTATTGCCGAAAATCGTCGCAGGCGTGGCGCTCAAAACGGCCGGGCCGACACCCAGGTAACGCGTGCGGATGGCATCCGCCACCGTTTTGGCGGCGCCGTTACCTTGCATCGCCCCCGTCCCCT
>JAICYA010000311.1 GCA_025934455.1 Rudaea sp. | reverse complement strand
GTCGCTCCGTTCCCGGTTAGCCCGTCGCTCCGTTCCCGGTTAGCCCGTCGTTCCGTTCCCGGTTAGCCCGTCGCTCCGTGCACGGTCAACCATGGGTTCCGTTCGTGGTGAGGTATCGAACCACGAGCAGGGTCGAACACAATCAGAGGTTCCCTAAAATTCGGCCACTCAAAACATATGCCGCTCGATGCCGAGCTGGGCCATGATCTTGGCGCCAATCTCCTCGATCGACGTATGCGTCGTGTTGAGCGAGGGAATTCGTTCGTGCTGGAAGATCTGGTCGGCCAGCACCAACTCGCGCTTGCAGCGGTCGAGCTTGGCGTAGCCGCTGCCGGGGCGGCGGGCTTCGCGCACCTGCGCCAGGCGCACGGGTTCGATGGTCAAGCCATACAGCCGCTGGCGATAGCTTTCCAGGCGCGGCGGCAGCGTATCGCGTTCAAGATCCTCGTCGGTCAGCGGATAGTTTGCCGCCTTCACGCCGAAGTGCAGCGCCATGTACAGGCAGGTCGGGGTTTTGCCGACGCGCGACACGCCGATCAGGATCACGTCGGCCCGGCTGTAATCGACGTCCACGCCATCGTCGTGCGCCAACGCGTAATTGGTGGCGTCGATGCGCGCCTCGTACTGGCCGAAATCGACCATGCCATGCGCGCGATTGATCGCGCCCGAACGCCGCATGCCCAGTTCCAGTTCCAGCGTGCCGACGAAGGGTGCCAGCACGTCGATCACCAGCGCGCCCGATTCGGCGATGATCTCGCACAACTGCGGATCGACCACGGTGTTGATCACGACCGGGCGTTCGTCGCTTTGGGCGTAGATGATCTTGATGCGCAGCGCCGCGGCATGCGCCTTTTCGGGCGTATCCACAAAGGCGATGCGGTGCGCGTCGAACTTGAGGCCTTCGAACTGCGCGAGGATGGAATTGCCGATGGTTTCGGCGGTGATGCCGGTGGAATCGGAAACGAAAAACACCGTCCTGCGACCGTTCATGCCAAGGCTCCAGATGAACGCGCAGTTTAACGACCGCACCGGCAAACTTGTCTCGCCTCGCCGACGCCATGAAAATAGGCACTTTTACGGGCCCGCGCCCACCCCCTGGAGATAAGTCGTGACCGAACTCGTCCTGTGGCTGGATCAACTGCGCATGACCGACCTGCCCAAGGTCGGTGGCAAGAATGCCTCGCTGGGCGAAATGATCGGCAACCTCGCCAAGCTCGGTGTCTCGGTGCCAGGCGGGTTCGCGACCACCGCCGACGCATTCCGCGCGTACCTCGAACACCGCGGGTTGGCCAAAAAGATCCAGCAACGCCTCGCAAGCCTGAGCGTCGATGACGTCACGGCGCTCGCCGCCGCCGGCAAGGAAATCCGCAACTGGATCACCGACACGGCACTGCCAGCCGAACTTGAACACGCGGTGCGCGACGCCTACGCAAAACTCTGCAAGGACGCCGGCGCCGACAGCGTGCCCGTCGCGGTGCGCTCGTCCGCCACCGCCGAAGACCTGCCCGATGCAAGTTTCGCAGGCCAGCAGGAAACCTACTTGAACGTCACCGGCATCGAGGACGTGCTGCGCAAGATCAAGGAAGTCTTCGCGTCGCTCTACAACGATCGCGCGATCGCCTACCGCGTCCACCAGGGCTACGCGCACGAGGAAGTGTCGCTGTCGGCTGGCGTGCAGTTGATGGTGCGCTCGGACATCGGCGCGTCGGGCGTACTGTTCACGCTCGACACCGAATCTGGTTTCCGCGATGTGGTTTTCGTGACCGCCAGCTACGGCCTGGGCGAAATGGTCGTGCAGGGCGCGGTCAATCCTGACGAGTTCTATGTGTTCAAGCCAACGCTCAAGGCCGGCAAGCAAGCGGTGCTGCGCCGCAACCTCGGCTCCAAGCAGCAGCGGATGGTGTATTCCAGTCAGCCCGGCGAACGCGTGAAGATCGAAGCCACCCCGGCCGACTTGCGCCGCAGGTTTTGCCTGACCGACGCCGAGGTCGAAGGGCTGGCCAAGCAGGCGCTGATCATCGAAGACCACTACCACCGCCCGATGGACATCGAGTGGGCCAAAGACGGCGGCACCGGCAAGCTGTACATCGTGCAGGCGCGTCCCGAGACCGTGAAGTCGCGCGCCAAGGTCACCCAACTCGAGCGCTTCCACATGCGCGAGAAGGGCACGGTGCTGGCCGAGGGCCGCTCGATCGGGCAGAAGATTGGCGCCGGCACCGCGCGCGTGATCCGCTCGCTCGACAAGATGAGTGAATTCAAGCAAGGCGACGTGCTGGTTGCCGACATGACCGATCCCGACTGGGAGCCGATCATGAAGAAGGCCGCGGCCATCGTCACCAACCGCGGCGGCCGCACCTGCCACGCCGCGATCATCGCGCGCGAGCTGGGCGTGCCGGCGGTGGTTGGTACCGGCGACGGCATGGACAAGGTGCCGGACGGCGCCCAAGTCACGGTCTCGTGCGCCGAGGGTGACACGGGTTTCATCTATTCCGGCCAGCTCAAGTTCGAGCGCGTCGCCACCGACCTTGGCGACATGCCGAAGGCGCCGCTGAAGATCATGATGAACGTGGCCAACCCCGAGCGCGCGTTCGATTTCGGGATGCTGCCGAACCAGGGCATCGGTCTTGCGCGCCTCGAAATGATCATCGCCAGCCACATCGGCGTGCACCCGAAGGCGCTGTTGCAATACGCGCAACAGGACGCCGAGACGAAAGCAAAAATCGACGAACGCATCGCGGGCTACGCCGGCCCCGTCGAGTTCTACGTCGAGCGCCTGGCCGAGGGCATCGCCACCATCGCGGCGTCGGTGTACCCGAAGACCGTGATCGTGCGCATGAGCGATTTCAAGTCGAACGAATACGCGAACCTTTTGGGCGGCGGCAAGTTCGAGCCGCACGAGGAAAATCCGATGATCGGCTTCCGCGGCGCATCACGCTACGTTGATGCGTCGTTCTCCGACTGCTTCGGCCTCGAATGCCAGGCGGTGAAGAAAGTCCGCGAGCAAATGGGCCTCGACAACGTGTGGGTGATGATCCCGTTCATCCGCACGCTCGAAGAAGGCCAAAAGGTGATCGACG
>JAICYA010000408.1 GCA_025934455.1 Rudaea sp. | reverse complement strand
GGACGTGGCCAAGCGCCTGCACGATCCACCGCGCCACGATGCGGTGTACATGGCGCGGCGCGGCCACATCACCGGCGCCATCGACATCCACGAAATGGCCTGGGACGCCGACGGGGCGATCTGGTTCGTCAACACCGCGTTCTCGTGCCTGTGCACGCTGGACACGAAATCCAGTTTCGTGCCGCGCTGGCGCCCGAAGTTCGTCAGCCACTACGCGCCGGAAGATCGCTGCCATCTGAACGGCCTCGCCATGCGCAACGGCATCCCGCGCTATGTCACCGCGCTGGGCGAGACGAACACGCGCGAAGGCTGGCGCGCGAACAAGCGCGACGGCGGGCTCATCATCGACGTGACCACCAACCGCGTGGTCACGCGCGGGCTTTCCATGCCGCATTCGCCACGCTGGTACGACAACCGCCTGTGGGTGCTCGAATCCGGTCGCGGCGCGCTGTGCACGGTCGATCCGAAAACTGGCGAGCGCCACGACATCGCGCGCGTGCCGGGATTTTGCCGCGGCATCGATTTCATCGGACCGGTCGCGTTCATCGGCCTGTCGCAATTGCGCGGCACGACCCCATTCACCGACATCCCCATCACCGACGACAATGCCGAACGCCTGTCGGGCGTGTGGGCCGTGCACATCGGCACGGGCAAGACCATCGCCTTTCTCAAGTTCACCGGCGGCGTGCAGGAAATCTTCGCCGTGCAATCGGTACAGGGCGTGCTGTTCCCCGAAATCGTGCACGAAGGCGAACTGCTCGGCAGCTCCTACGCGTTGCCGGACAAGGCGCTGAAGGAAGTCGGCTTCTCTCCGCCACCGGAGCCGAAACCCGAAACACCCGCTACCGGCTATGTTGCGCCGGACGCACCGCCCGCACCTGCTGCCGAGACGAGTACCGCCCAATGAACGACGCCGAAAACAAAATCGCCGGCTTCAGTTTCGTGCCGCATTGGCAGATCGAGTCGGCCGAGAACGACGACGCCGTGCTGCAATTCTGGGAACGCGAAGGCGCCCTCGCCAACGACGTCAAGTCTCGCGAGCGCCTGCGCCAGGTCGTGCTCGATGCGCGCGATGCCGATGGCCGTGTCGCCGGCGTTTCCACTGCCGTCCCGATGACCCTGCCACGTCTGGGCCAGCCGACGTATTACTTCCGCTGCTTCGTCGGCAAGGATTGGCGCAAGACGCGTCTGGTCCTGCACTTGCTCAATCGTACCTGCGACGTGCTCGAAAAGTTCGCTCGCCGCCACGATTTTCCGTGCATCGGCGTGGTCCTGGAACTGGAAAACACGCGCTTTGGCGAAGCGCTCAAGCGCGCCTGGTGGCCAAGCACCGGCTTCGTATTCATCGGCAAGAGCCAGCGCGGACTCGACCTGCGCGTGAAGTATTTCCGCGGGGCGAAGCTCAAGCCGGCGAAGATCTAAACGTCAGGATTTTGCCACCGCGGCGCGTAGTCGGATTCCGCGCATCGCCGCCACAGCTTCAACCGCCAGCCGGCAGACTTCCGCCGCCGGTTTGCGCGCGTCGATGACCAGCGCATTCGGCGGCGGCGGGTCGAAGCGCGACAACACTTCGGTCACCACATCGGGCGTGCGGTCGCGCGCGAGATGCCGGTCGGTCTCCACGTCGGCGGCGATACGCGCACGTGCCACGTCCGGTGGACATTCCAGATAAATCGGAATCGGCGTGAACCCATAGCGGCGGATCGCCGCGTCCACGCGCATGAGATCCCGACGGCGCGTGAACGTCACCCCGTCGAGCACGCTGGATTCGCCGAGCATGCAGTTGATTTCCAGCGCCAGCAACTGGGCGCGGAAAGCCGCGCGTTTCTCGGCGAAACTGTAGGCACAACGCGGGAACATGGCGTGGCGGATCGCGTCGCGGCAGACGCGGCGCAGGCCGAGTTGATCTTCCAGCGCGCGCGCGACCACGGTCTTGCCCGCACCCGGCAGGCCGATCAGGGCGACAACCACGGGTCTCCCGGCGCTTGCACCCGGCGCCGGCACGGCGGCTCCCGGAACCGCGGCTGAAGATTCTTCCTGCATGACCGGCTCAGAATCGGAGTTGCCGCTATCATTGCACAAGTTCCACAGCGCGACCTCCATGAAACGACTTTACATCCAGCGTTACCTCATCACCGGCCTGCTCACCTTGGT
>JAICYA010000365.1 GCA_025934455.1 Rudaea sp. | reverse complement strand
GGCGATTCATGTCCTGGCGGAATTTAGCGCCGGCCTCGCGTTCGGCCTGCTGCGCCTTGGCCTGCTCCTGCGCATTCGGCGTGGGTGAGTTTTCGGCACCGGATTGCTTGTCCTGCCCATCCTGGCCGGAATTTTGCCCCTGCGCGCCTTGCGCATCCTGTTGTTGCGCGTTGGATTGCTTTTGCGAATCGGACTTCGAATCCTGCTGGCCCTGCTCCTGCTTGCCGCCGGATTGCTGCTGTGTGTTGCTTTTTTGCTGCGAGGGATCCTGCTGTCCATTCTGGCCGTTTTGCTGCTGGCCTTGCTTTTGCTGTTCTTGCTGCTTCAGCCAGTCCTCGACCGCCTGCTTGTTCGCTTGCGCATCCGCGAGTTGCGGATTCTGCCGTAGCGCATCGTCGTAGGCGGCGATCGCGCGCTTGTAGTCCTGCTGTTTCGCCAGCGCATTGCCGCGGTTGTACTGTGCTTGCGCATCGTCACGCCGTGCGAAATCGGATTCGGCGGCAGCGAAATCGCTGGCGCGATACGCGGCAGCACCGCGCAAGGCGGGATCCCTGGCCAGTTTTTGCGCGACGTCGGCATGCCCCGCATCGAGTTGCGCGCGCGCCTGCTGGTCGGGCCGCTGCCACAGGTCGCGCCACGAGAAGGCCTGTGCCGGCGTGGCATGCACCACGAAAGCGAGCGGCAACAGCATCAGCCAGCCGCGGCGGAATCCGCATGCGACGAGCGGCAACAACAGCAGCACCAGCCACGGGCCACGGTCGAGAAAACGTGTCGTGGTCGCATCGACGGCGCGCGCGCCGGCTGCCGACTGCAATGGGGCAGCGGCCAGCAAGGCATCGATATCGCCAGCCTCAGCAGTGACGCCGGCGTAGCGTCCGCCTCCGGCTTGTGCGACGGCTTGCAACGCGGACGCATCGAGTTTGGGGAGCACGATATTGCCGGTGCCGTCCTTGAGGAATCCACCCTGCGCCAATGCAACCGGCGCGCCCTGGTCGGTACCGACGCCGAGCACGGATACGCGAATGCCCACCGCGCGCGCACGCTGCGCCGCCTTGACGGCACCGTCGCCGGCGCCATCCGCCAGAACCACGATCTCGCCGCCATTGAGTCCCGCCTGCCGGATCAAATTCACGCCAAGATCGATCGCGCGGCCGGTGTCATTGCCGTGCGCCGGCATCACGGACGGGTCGAGCGCATCGACCAGGTTCGTCACCGTATGCACGTCGTCGGTCAGCGGCGCGACCACGAATGCGTCGCCGGCGTAGGCGATCAGCGCGGTCTGCATGCCGCCGCTGCGCGCGAGCATGTCGTCGAGCTTGAAGCGCGCGCGTTCGTAGCGGCTGGGCTTGAGATCTTGCGCGGACATGCTTGGCGACAACTCAAGGGCGAACACGCGCGCAGCGCGGTTCTCGAACAGCGGCTGCGGCAGGCGTTCCCACGCGGGTCCGGCCAGCGCCACGCAGGTCACGACCCACGCGCAGGCGGCGAGCCAGCGTGGCACGCGCGAAGCGCGCACCGCGCCTCGTGCATCGAGCAGATGCGGCAACAAATGCGCATCGACCACGCCGCGCCAGGCACCGGCATCCGCGCCGCCGTGCGACAAGGCCCGCCACAACAACGGCAGCGCGGCAAGCGCGAGCAGCCACCATGGTCGCAGGAAATGAAATTCGTGGAAGAAGAGGTTCATTGCGCGAACCTCGCGCGCAGCGACCGCGGCAGCGACAGCGCGCGACCGGCCATGGCCAGGACGATCAATGCGGCCAGTGACAACGGCCACCAGAACCATTCGTCCACCGGACGGAATTCCTGGCCTTTGTCCGCCGCGGGTTCGAGCGCATCGATTTCGCGGTAGATCTGCGCCAGCTCCGCCGTATCGTGCGCGCGATAGAACTTGCCGCCGGTCTTCTGTGCCATTTCGGTGAGCAGGCGCGTGTCGATGTCCTGCGACGGATTGACCACGCGCGGGCCGAAGAAACCACCGACCGTCATTGCGTCCGCACCGATGCCGATGGTGTAGATCTTCACGTGTTCGGCGGCGGCAAGCTCGATGGCCTTGTACGGATCGAGCACCCCGGCGTCGTTGACGCCATCAGTGAGCAAGATCAGCACGCGCTGGTCGCGCGGCCGCTGCTGCAAGCGCTTGACGGCAAGCCCGACCGCGTCGCCGATCGCGGTTTGCCGGCCCGGCAGGCCGACCGCGGATTCATCGAGTTGCTTGAGCACGGTGTCGCGGTCGAAAGTCAGCGGCGTGAGCAGATAGGCCTGGCTGCCGAACACGATCAGGCCGACCCGATCGCCGACGCGGCGGCGGATGAAATCCCCGGCGATTGCCTTGACGGCGGCGTAGCGGCTCACCGCGCGGCCGCCGATCTGCATGTCCGGCGTTTCCATGCTGCCGGAAGCATCCACTGCGAGCAGCAGGTCGCGGCCGCTGCGCGCGACATCCTGCGGCGGACCCAGCCACTGCGGACGCGCCGCGGCGCCTACGAGCAATGCCCACGCCGCGAGCGCGAACCATTTGCGCCACGCTGCGACCGGTGCGGCGTCCGTCGCGGC
>JAICYA010000397.1 GCA_025934455.1 Rudaea sp. | reverse complement strand
TCCACAACAGCACGCCGCGCACGCGGCCGTCGTCGAGGTAATAGACCACGCCTTCGCGGAACGGCGTCGTCCAGTGCTCAATCACGTCAAGCCTGTCGTCGAGCATGCCGACGGCCTCGTAGCCGAGGTCGAACAGGTCGGAATAGAAAAACGGCAGCGTCGTGTAGGCCTCGTCCGCGCCGGCCATGACGCGCCCGGCGTGATGGCCCATGCCGATGGCGGCGTTCTCGTGCTCCACGCGCAGACGCTTGTGCAATGCAGGATTGTGGATATTCGCCACGTCGCCGGCAGCGAAGATATCCGGATCGGATGTGCGCAGGCGATCGTCCACGACGATGCCGTTGTCGATTTTCAAACCGGCCTGTTCAGCCAGCTGCACGTTCGCAGTCACGCCCAATCCCGCGACCAGCGCGTCGAAATGCAGCTTGGTGCCGTCGTCCAGTGCAACGTCGACGCCGTGCGCATCCGCCTTGCCACCCATTACTTTCGCCCCAGCGCGCAATTCCACACCATGCTCGCGGAAATACGCATTGAGGAATTCCGACAGCCGCGGCGGGTAACGTCCTGCACCGATCGCCTCGCCGGGAAAGATCATCGTGACCTTGCAGCCGTTGCTGGCCAGCGAGGCGGCCAGTTCGCTGCCGATGAAGCCGCCGCCGATCACGCCAACGCGCGCGCCGGGTGTCGCAAATCGACGCAGCGCGAGGTAATCGTCCAGCGTGCGGAAATGAATCACGCGTTCGCCGTCGAACGACAGCTTGCGCGGTGTCGCGCCCGTGGCGAGCAGCAATTTGCGATAACGATACGTGTCCCCGCGGTCGTCGCGCGCCGTGTGCGCGGAGCGATCCAGCGCCACGATGCGGCAGCGCAGATGCAGCGTCGCACCGGATTTGGCCGTGCCGAGATCGATGGACTCGACCGTCTTGTCCTTCCACAACGCCTTGGACAACGGCGGGCGCTCGTAAGGTGCGTGCGCTTCGTCGCCGACGATGCCGACACTCGCTTTCGCATCGGCTTCGCGGATCGCCTTGGCCGCGGCATCGGCGGTCATGCCGCCACCAACAATCAAATAATCGTAACTGTGTTCCATCGCGTCACACCAACGTGACGATCACGTCGACATTGTCGCGGATCGCATTCGAGTAGGGGCAGATTTGGGTGTGCGCCTTGTCGATCAGGGATTGCGCGACGGAGCGATCGACGCCCGGCATCTTCACCTTGAGTTCGACCGCGATGCCGAAGCCGTTCGGGATCGGCCCGATGCTGACCGCGCTCTCGATCGAAGTATCGACGGGTACCGCGACTTTCGCCTGGCTACCGGCGAACTTCACCGCGCCGATGAAACAGGCGGCGTAACCACAGGCGAACAGTTGTTCGGGATTCACGCCTTCGCCGGTGCCGCCCATTTCTTTCGGCGGCTTGAGCACCACATCGATGCGTCTGTCCGAACTGCGCGCACGACCGTCGCGTCCGCCGGTGGCGGTGGCGTGTGCGGTGTAGACGACTTTTTCGAGCTTCATGGCGCACTCCTTCGATGGAAGCTGCGCCAAGTATGCGCCGACGCAGGGGAAAATTCAGGTGTCGCGGGTGCCCGCGCGCAGGCGCCTGATCAGCGCATTGGTGGAGCTGTCGTGCGCAAGCGGCATGGCGGAATCGCCCAGTTCGCCGGCGATGCGCGTCGCAAGCTGCTTGCCGAGTTCCACGCCCCATTGGTCGAACGAATCGATGTTCCAAACGCAGCCCTGCACGAACACGCTGTGCTCGTACAAGGCGACCAGTGCGCCCAGTGTTGCGGGCGTCAGGTGTTCGGCGAGCAGGACATTGCTGGATCGATTGCCGTCGAAGACGCGATGCGCAACCAGTCGTTCGGGCGTGCCTTCGGCGCGCACCTCTTCCACGGTCTTGCCGAACGCCAGCGCCTCGGCTTGGGCGACGAGATTCGCGAGCAGAAGTTCGTGCTGGTCGCCGAACGGATTCAGGCTGTCGCGGAAGCCGATGAAATCGCAAGTCGCGCGGCGCGTGCCCTGGTGCAGCAACTGATAGAACGAATGCTGCCCGTTCGTCCCGGGTTCGCCCCAGTAAACCGGACTCGTCGCATGCTCGACGCGACCGCCATCGAGCGTGACCTGCTTGCCGTTGCTCTCCATCGCGAGCTGCTGCAAATAGGCCGGGAAGCGCTTGAGGTATTGGTCGTACGGCAGGATCGCGACGCTCTCGGCGCCGAGGAAATTCGCGTTCCAGACCGACAACAGGCCGTGCAGTACCGGCAAATTGCGTGCGAATGGCGCACTGT